>JBOGJN010000246.1:0-5743 GCA_050745445.1 Thermoanaerobaculia bacterium | reverse complement strand
GTTTTCGGTTGCACAATCAAGCGCGTGTAGTCGGGAGTCAGAGTGAAACCCGGGTCCGTGCGACTCACCTCGCGTCGATGTCTTTGAACTCTCTTCCTCGAGGCCGGGCAACCGAAAGGGCGACCGCGAAATCCCGCTTCTTGCCCGGCCTCGCTAAAAGCCTTTGGCTGCACGATCAAGCGAGGGTAAGGAATCTGTGAATTGTGAATTGTGAATTGAAAGGCCGAGCCAATCGCCGCAAGGCGGCTTTGACCGCCCTTTCTCTTCTCCTCGCCGTCCTCGCAGAGTCGGCCGAGCCCCCGCGGATCGCAGGGGAGCTCGATGCGAAGGGGCTCCGCGAGATGATCGTGCGGCAAAGAGGGCGGGTCGTCCTCGTGAACTTCTGGGCGACCTGGTGCGTTCCGTGCCGGGAGGAGTTTCCCGAGCTCTCACGCCTCCAGAACAATCTCGGATCTCGCGGGCTCCAGGTCCTCGGCGTTTCGACGGATCTTGCGAGGGAGGCGCCGGGTGTGGAGAAGTTTCTCGACGCGCAAAGGCCGAGCTTCCCGAACTACCGGAAGAGAAGCGGCGGAGACGACCAGGACTTCATCCAGGCCGTGGACCCTTCCTGGCAGGGAGAGCTGCCGTTTTCCGTCCTCTACGCGCGGGACGGGCGCAAGGTCAAGGCACTCTCGGGAAAACACACGTACGCGCAGTACGAGAAGGAAGTCAGCGTGCTGCTCGGCCGCCCGGTGGAAGACCTTCGGCGTTAGACAAAGCCTCCGCGGCACAACCTCAAGGCCTCCTTTGTAAACGCGCGTCGAGTCCCCAGGCCTGCCCGGCATTCGCGGCAAACAGCAACAGCAAGAGCAGCAGCGCGAACTTGGTGGTCAACCCGGCAGTCGCCCAATCGCTCCAGCCTCCGCCGCGTCCCAGATAGGATTGGCCGAGAAGGATCGCAACCATCAACACGGCGCCGCCGGCCGAAGCCACGCGCGTCAGGAAACCCAAGAACAGGCCAATGCCGATCGCGAGTTCGCCCAAGGCGACGACCCAGGCGAAGAGCTGCGAATGCGGCAGGACAAAAAGTTGGAGAAAGGAGCGCCAAAACGGCCAGCCCTCTCGGGCCATCTCTTCGGCGCTCCTCCGGAAGCCATCCTCAAGGAATCTTCCTGTCAGCTTGCCGTACGCGGCCGCGAGAAAGAGGAACCCCGACACAGCCCTCACGCACGCGGCGCCCCGCGCCCCTGCCGGCGTCATACCGCGAGTCTAGCGCGGGACAGGCGCTACGCCCGCGTCGGCCGGACCGTGATCCCCGCGTTGCCGGCGATGTCGTGGCGCATATGCTTGCCTGCGAACTGGACGCGATCGGCTGCCTCATAGGCGCGGGCGGCCGCTTCCGAGAGCGTCGGCGCGGTCGTCGTCACCACCAGAACCCGTCCTCCGGCCGTTACCAGGCGATCTCCCTCGCGGGCTGTCCCCGCGTGGAACACTTCGACCGAGGGCATCCGCGCCGCCTCGTTCAGACCCGAGATCGGCCTTCCCCGCTCATAGTTGCCCGGATAGCCCGAGGAACAAAGCACGACACCCACGCATGCCTCCGGCTTGATCTCGAGCGGCGGAAACCGCTCGAGCTCGCCCCGCACCGCGGCGGTCAGAAGCGCCGCCAGATCCGACTGCAGCCGCGGCAGAATGACCTCGGTCTCGGGGTCCCCGAAACGCGCGTTGAATTCCAGGATCTTCGGCCCCGCCTTGGTGAGCATGAGGCCGGCGTAGAGAAGGCCGCGGAACGGCCGCCCCTCGGCGGCGAGTCCCCGGACGGTTGGCCAGACGATCTCCTTCAAGATCCGAGAGGAGGTCGCGGCGTCCAGCGTCCCCGCCGGCGAGTGTCCTCCCATTCCGCCAGTGTTCGGACCCCGGTCGCCATCGTAGACCTTCTTGTAGTCGCGCGCCGTCGGCAACGGCACCGCCGTTTCACCGTCGCAAACCGCCAGAAGCGATGCCTCGCTTCCCGTCAGAAACTCCTCGACCAGAACGCGGTCCCCCGCAGAGCCGAACACGCGCTCCTCGAAAAAGAGTGCCAGTGCTTTGTTCGCCTCCTCCCGAGAATCGACCGTCAGAACGCCTTTGCCCCCCGCCAGACCGTCCGCCTTCAGGACGACGGGGTAGCCGAGCTTCCGGATCGCGGCCTCCGCCTCCTCACGCGATCCGCAGACGATGGCCTGGGCCGTCGCGATCCCGTGGCGGCGGAAGAACTCCTTGGCGAACACCTTGGAGGACTCGATCTGCGACGCCAGCCGGGAGGGACCGAAGATGGGCAGGTCGCGTTTGCCGAACTCGTCGGCGATCCCGAGTGAAAGCGGCAGCTCCGGACCGACAACGGTCAAATCCAGCTGAAGCTTACCCGCCAGATCGGCCAGCTCCACCGTGTCGCCCGCGGCCACCGGAAGACAATCGGCCACCTCGGCGATCCCCGGATTTCCCGGCGCACAGAAGAGCTCTTCGACAAAAGCGCTCCGCCGCAGAGCCCAGCAAAGGGCGTGCTCGCGGCCGCCGTTTCCCACAACCAGGATTTTCACGTGGTGCCATTCTACCGGCGGGAGGCGGAAGACGGTAGGCGTGAGACGAGGCAAGGTTCACTCAACCGCTCCCGTCTTGCGTTTCCCGGCCCGGCTCTTCGAGTGGCGGTTGCCTCCGTGAGCCTTCCTCCGAGCCTCCCGCGGCGGACGGCCGGGCAACGGCCGGACCTCGAACCGCTCATAGACGCCGACAAAGGCGATCAACGTCTCCAGGGTCTCGTGCGGCGCAAGCCAGAGGCCGAAGCGGCCCGTTTCCCGGGCCACCGCCGTTTCTCCTTCGAGCGCCCGCGCCTCAAAACGCAGCGCGCTCCCCGACCAGGTGTGTCTGCCGTTGTTGACGACGCGGACCCGACAGAGGGTGATCGTGTCGCTGGAGCTGTATCTGTCTTTCTCGATCGAGAGCGTCAAGTCCTGCCAGACCGGTTGCGGATCGGCTGGCGTCAACACGAGCCAGAGCCAGAAGATTGGGGTCATGCGAATCCCTCCTTTTGTATGGGAGGGCCGCGGAGAACGCATGACCCGTGAGGACCGGGGGATTCTATCCCAGGTCGGCAACCGCCGGGTCCATTGACAGCCGGAAGGCCCGGGTCTAGTGTTTGGCCCGGCTCTTTGACTCTGCCAGGCCGGGAGAGGCTCCCGGCCACATCCAGAGTGGGTGAGGGACCGGCCCGAGGCCCCCGAGCCTCCGCGGAGGCGGGTATTGCCCGCCGAAGCCTTGGCGAAGGCGGGCGCTAACCCACGGCAACCGGACCCGCGTCGCGGCGGGCTCGCCAGGTGCCAATTCCGGATTCTCCAGTGGAGAAGAAGATGAGAGGCGCCGCGACGTCCGGTTGCTTCTGTCAACGCCTCTCGGACTCGGGAGGCGTTCTCGCATGCGAAGAGATTTTCGAAAGGCACTCGCGGAGGAGATCCTGCTCGCCGACGGGGCGATGGGAACGCTTCTCGTTTCCCGGGGCGCTTCCTCCGAGCAGGCCAAGTCTCCTCTAAACCTGACCGATCCGGAGTCCGTCCGGGAGGTCCACGACGACTACCGCGACGCCGGCGCCCGGATCTTGACCACCAACACGTGGGACGCGAACCGAGTCAAGTTGACCGCGCACGAATGGGCCGATTCGCTCGAGAAGATCAACCGGGAAGGCGTGCGGCTGGCCCGCGAATCGGCGGCGGGTGAGATGGTCTTCGTGGCGGGGTCCATCGGTCCGCTGGGAGCGCTGGTCAAGCCCTATGGAAGCCTGAACCTCGCCCAGGTGCGCGAGATCTTCCAGGAGCAGGCGCGGGCGCTTCTGGACGCGGGGGTGGATCTGGTCGTGCTGGAGACCTTCGGAAGCCTGCTCGAGGCGGCGGAGGCCGTACGCGCCCTGCGCGGGCTCTCTGCCGCAATCCCGGTCCTGGCCGAGATGACCTTCCTCTCCGACGGCCGCACGGCCTTCGGGGAGGGCGCGCTCCAGGCTCTGCCGACGCTGCTGCTCGCGGGAGCGGACGCGGTCGGCATGAACTGCACGCTGGGGCCGCAGGAGACGCACGATATCTTCAGCCGGTTGCCCGCCGCGGTCGCCGCTCCTCTCTCGGTGATGCCCAACGCCGGCTACCCGACCGTGGTTCACGGCCGAAACGTCTACCTTTCCTCCCCCGATTACCTGCGCGATTACGCCGCTGCGTACGCCGAAGCCGGAGCGGCCGTGATCGGGGGGTGCTGCGGGACGACACCCGAGCACATCCGGGCCATGGCCCGGGTGATCAAGGGTCGTCCCCGTGCGGTGGCGAGCGCGTCCACCTCGGCCGTGCTCGAGGGCCCGGCTCCGCGGGTCGCCGACGTGGCGATCGAGACCTCCCGCTTGAAGCGGAAGCTCAACGACCCCGGGGAGTTCCTCGTCACGGTCGAAGTCGAGCCGCCCCGAGGCATCGATGTCTCGGCAGCGATCGATGGGGCGAGGATCTTGAAGTCTTGCGGCGTGGATGCCGTCAACGTCACGGACAACCCGATGGCCCGCCTGCGGATGTCCTCGATCGCCGTGGCCGCCCTGATCCAACGCGAAACCGGCATGGAAGCCGTCGTCCAGATCACGACACGGGACAGAAACGTTCTGGGGCTTCAGTCGGACCTGCTGGGCGCGGCCGGACTGGGCCTGAAGGCCCTTCTGTGTCTGGGCGGGGATCCGTTGAAGATCGGTGACTACCCGCAGGCCAAGCAGGTCTCCGAGGTGGATGTCCTGGGTCTTCTTCGCATTGCCCGGGGGCTCAATTCCGGGGCCGATCTCGCGGGCAACCCGATCGGAGCACCCACCACGTTCGCGATCGCCTGCGCCGCCAATCCCGCGGCCGGCGACATCGAGGTCGAGTTCTCCAAGCTACGAGCCAAGATCGATGCGGGAGCGACCTTCGCGCAAACGCAGCCCGTCTACGACATCGCGGCGCTCGAGCGCTTCTTCGCGCGAGAGCAATCCCGGGAGATCCCGGTCCTGATCGGCTTGATCCCAATGCGGTCCCTCAAGCAGACCCTCTTTTTCGCCAACGAAGTGCCCGGGATCGTGGTCCCGGACGAGATCCAGCGGCGCATGCGCCGGGCCAACGAGCGGGGCCCCGAGCACGAGAAGGCGGAGGGCCTGGCAATCGCGCGGGAGCTCGCGGCAGCGATTGCCGGGATCGCCCGCGGGATCCACATCATGCCGATGGGCAAGTACCCTCTGACCGGCGAAATCCTCGAGGCATTGCCGGGAAGGCAGGAACGCAGCCGGACAGCGGGAGCCTGAGGATTTGTCATTTGTAAACTGGAGGAAGCCGATGAAAGCGATCACACACGCGTTTGCCGGCAGCATCATCCTTCTGCTCGCATCGGCGGGGGCACAGGCCGGCACCCAGGGTCGCGTGGCCGGCCGCGTCACCGATTCGGATGGGAATCCGATCGAAGGCGTCACCGTGACGATCACGACTCCCGCCATCACCAACTACAGGCTGAGCGTCAAGACGAGCAAGAACGGGCAGTACGGTTTCATCGTCAATGACGCCACGCTCAACTACCACATGCGTTTCGAAAGGGAGGGCTACGCACCGGCTGACGTGGACAAGAAGTTCTCGACCGGCGAGATCACGACGGTGGACCAGAAGCTGTCGAGACCCTTGCCGGCCGCGCCGGCCGCACCGGGGCACCTTTCCGCCTCCGAACAGGCCACGCTCGCGTACAACGC
>JBOGJN010000245.1:0-3267 GCA_050745445.1 Thermoanaerobaculia bacterium | reverse complement strand
GAGCACTCCTTCGACCATCGTCAGGATGCGCTCGACCTCGGAGCCGAAGTCGCGGTGCCCCGGCGTGTCCACGATGTTGATGACGGTGCCCCGGTACTTGACCGCGGTGTTCTTGGCCAGGATCGTTATGCCGCGCTCGCGCTCCAACTCTCCCGAGTCCATGACGAGATCTTCGACATGCTGCCCGGCCCGGAAGGTGCCGCACTGCTTCAGGAGCGCGTCCACCAGGGTGGTCTTGCCGTGGTCCACGTGCGCGACGATGGCAAGCGCGCGGCGGTCGGCCCGGGTCCGGGACGAAGCGGCGAGAGGGGTTGGTGCAGCGGTCACGGTTCGACGCCTATTCTGGCCCGCCGCGGGGATGCCGGGGAGGCCTACGGAGAACGCGGCCGGCGCGGGACCCATTCCCGGGCGCCGTCCCACGTATCATTCTTGGACTTCGAGGAGGTGAGCATGCTTCGTGTCGCACTCCTGCTCCCGTCGGTGGCGTTGCTCTTTTCCCCGCACGTGAGGGCCGCAGCGCCGCAGGGTCGCTCTTTCACGATCGAACAGGTCTTGAGCTCCCCCTTTCCGCAAGGACTCGTCGCGGCTCCGGCCGGTGGGAAGGTCGCCTGGGTCTCCGACGCCTGCGGCGCGCGTAACATCTGGCTCGCGGAGCCTCCCGGCTACACGGCGCGGCCCCTGACCTCTTACACGGAGGACGACGGGCAGGACCTCTCCGATCTCGCCTTCACGCCGGACGGCAAGAGCCTCCTCTATGTCCGTGGAGGCGACGCCAATCGGAAGGGCGAGTATCCCAATCCGTTGTCCGGGCCCGAAGGCGTCGAGCAGGCGGTGTGGATCGTCTCGACCGATGGAAGCGCTCCCCGCAGGCTCGGCGAAGGGCATTCGGCGGCCGTGTCCCCGAAGGGAGACCGCGTCGCCTTCCTCTTCAAAGAACAGGCCTGGTGGGTGCCGCTCTCGGGAAGCGAGAAAGCCGAGCAGGCCTTCAAGGCCAGAGGGAGCGTGTCGAACCTGCGCTGGTCGCCCGACGGCGGGCTTCTCGCATTCGTCAGCGAGCGCCGAGACCACGGCTTCATCGGTGTCTTTGACACAAGAGCCAGGACGCTCGGCTACCTCGACCCGAGCGTGGACCGCGACGTCTCCCCCGTCTGGTCGCCGGATGGCAAGCGGATCGCTTTCCTGAGGATTCCGGCCGACCGCAGCCTGCTCTTCTTTCAGCCGCACCGCGAGGGGGAGCCCTGGTCCATCCGCGTTTGGGACACCGCCAGCCGCTCCGGACGCGAAGTGTTCCGTGCCCTCCCGCACAGGGGAAGCGTCTTTCGGGAGGTCGTGGCGGAGGACCAGCTGTTCTGGGTCGAGGGGGATCGAATCGTCTTCCCCTGGGAAAAGGACGGATGGACGCATCTCTACTCGGTCGCTGCGTCCGGAGGCGAGCCCGTGCCGCTCACACCGGGCGAGTTCGAGGTCGAGTTCGTCTCCGCAACTCCCGACCGACGCAGAATCCTCTTCAACTCGAATCAGGACGACATCGACCGCCGGCACATCTGGGGCGTGGTGCCCTCGGGGGGAAGACCCGAGGCCCTGACCCGGGGGGAGGGAATCGAGTGGTCCCCCGTCATGACAAGCGACGGTCGAGGGCTCGCCTATCTCCGCTCCGACGCGCGGCGTCCGGCCCGGCCCGCCATCACGATCGCGGGAGCGAGGCCCCGCGATCTGTCGCCTGGCACGATCCCCGCCGACTTTCCCGAGGATGCCCTGGTGGTCCCGCAGCCCGTTGTCTTCTCGTCGGCGGATGGCCTGAAGATACACGCCCAGCTCTTCCTGCCGACCCATCTCCGAACCGGCGAGCGGCGGCCGGCCGTCGTCTTCTTTCACGGGGGATCCGAGCGGCAGATGCTCCTCGGATGGCACTACATGGGCTACTACCACAACGCCTATGCCTTCAATCAGTACCTGGCCAACGCTGGCTTTATCGTGCTCTCGGTCAACTACCGAAGCGGCATCGGCTACGGTATGGAGTTCCGCGAGGCGCTCGACTACGGCGCGGCGGGAGCCTCGGAGTTCCGCGATGTCGTCGGCGCCGGGCTCACCCTGCGCAGCCGCCCGGATGTCGACCCGGACCGCATCGGTCTCTGGGGAGGCTCTTATGGCGGGTATCTGACGGCGCTCGGCCTCGCGCGGGCCTCGGACCTCTTCGCCGCGGGAGTGGACTTCCATGGCGTGCACGACTGGAACGTCGTGATTCAGAACTTTCAGCCCTCCTACGAGCCCGAGAAGCGGGCGGCGGCCGCGAGACTCGCGTTCGAATCCTCGCCGATGGCCTCGGTCAAGTCCTGGCGCTCCCCGGTTCTTCTCATCCACGGAGACGACGACCGCAATGTCCCCTTCAGCGAAAGCGTGGATCTGGCGGAGGCGTTGCGCAGGCAAGGGGTCGATGTCGAGCAGCTGATCTTCCCCGACGAGGTGCATCACCTCCTGGTCCATGCCCGGTGGGTCGAGGCCTACCGCGCCGCGGCTGACTTTCTCGACCGGAAACTCAAGTTTCTGCGGTCGAAACCCGTGACCCCGAAATCGGCCCGCGAGTCTCCACCGAAATGAGCGAGCGCATCGTTTCCTCGAGCGGGAAGGGGCAGAGTTGTGCAACCTGCGGCTGGCCGGCAGACGACTGTCACTGCTCCCGCTCGCTCCCGGCTCCCGAGGAGCCCGTTGCTGCCAAGATCGCGGCGAACCTGCGGCTCGAGAACCGATCCGCCGGCAAGACCGTGACCGTGATTGACGGTCTGCCGAGAAACTCGCGCTTTTTGCAGGACCTCGCCAGGGAGATGAAGAAATTCTGCGGAACCGGCGGCCACGCCGACGCATCCTCGATCGAGCTTCAGGGAGACCAGCGCGAGCGGCTGCGGGCACTGCTCGCGAAGAAAGGCTGGTCCGTCAAGGGATGATCGCGGTATTTGCCTGCGACTCACCTCGCCCCGGTATCTTTGAACTCTCTCTTCCGAGGCCGGGCAACCGGATCCGTCCCTCACCTCGCTGGAATGTCTTTGAAATCTCTCTTTCGAGGCGGGGCAGCCGAGCGGTCACCGTGAGTCATCGTCCTTCGCCCCGCCTCGCTTCAGGGTCCGGCCTCGCTAATATGTCAGATCTGACATAAGCCCCGCGACGGGCTTGCGTCTTTCCGCGGAATGTGACAATCTTCCCTTGCCGCACCGACTGCCTTCCTCACCGAGCGAGGCCGTGCGAGCGGCGTCCCGAACGTAGGCCTCACCG
>JBOGJN010000244.1:0-4174 GCA_050745445.1 Thermoanaerobaculia bacterium | reverse complement strand
TCGCAGCTTTTCGGAGGTTGGCTGTTCCTGCGCTTTCCCGACGTCCACCCATTCCAGCATTCCCGCTACGCTCTGCGCCTCGTCGGAGGAATCCGCAAGGCTTCAAAGCGATGAAGAGGCAATGTTCGGATGCTTCTTTGTGTTGATCTCTGGAACCAGAGTGTTGCAGGCTAAAGAGCCGTGAGGAGCCTCGCCGTTCTCGCCGCCGTCAACGGAGACCTCGCGTCATGAGTGCCGGCTACTTCTGGCCGGGACTGGCCGCGATCTGGGGCGCTCTGTTGGCGGGCCTGGCTTGTGCCGTCACCTACTGGCGGGCGGACCGCCAGCGTCCCGACCTGCTCCCGCTCGCGCGCAGCCTTTATGCCGGGTTCGCAACGTGCGTCGTGGCCGCTTCGGCGGTGCTGATGGCGCTCATCCTCCAGCACCGCTTCGACGTCTCCTACGTCAACGCCTACTCGAGCCGAGACCTGCCGCTCCACTACCTCATCTCGTGCTTCTGGGGCGGCCAGGAAGGGTCCTTCCTCCTCTGGTGCTTTTGGGGAGCGCTGATCGGGCTCGTCGTCTGGAGGAGCGCGAAGGAGCTCGAGGCGCCCGTGATGATCGTCTATCTCTCGACCTTCCTCGGGATCATCGCGATCCTCTGCAAGCAGAGCCCGTTCAAACTGCTTCCCCCGCCCGTCCCCGCGGATGGCGTCGGATTGAATCCTTTGCTCCAGGACCCGTGGATGGTCATCCACCCGCCGATGATGTTCTCGGGTTTCGCGTCTCTTTCGGTCCCCTTTGCCTTCGCGATCGCCGCCCTCTGGAAGAAAAGGTGGGACGGCTGGGTCGTGCGGGCGATCCCCTGGGCCCTCTTTACGTTCCTTACGCTCGGGACCGCGATCCTGATGGGCGGCTACTGGGCCTATAAGACGCTCGGTTGGGGCGGGTACTGGGGCTGGGACCCGGTGGAGAACACGAGCCTTGTCCCCTGGCTCTGCACGGCGGCCCTCGTGCACGGCATGTTCCTGCAGCGGACCCGGAAGCGTCACCGCAAAGTGAACCTCCTGCTCGCCTGCCTCGCCTACGTCACGATCCTCTACGGCACGTTTCTGACGCGCTCCGGGATCCTGGCCGACTTCTCCGTGCACTCCTTCATCGACCTGGGGATCACAGGCTGGCTCGTCGCGATCCTGCTGGGTTTCTTGGTCCTCTCGCTCGCCTTGATCGCCTGGCGATGGCGCGC
Organism: Thermoanaerobaculia bacterium; assembly: GCA_050745445.1. Classification (GTDB taxonomy): domain Bacteria; phylum Acidobacteriota; class Thermoanaerobaculia; order UBA5066; family Gp7-AA6; genus JBOGJN01. Next base: position 2,949 of record JBOGJN010000244.1, on the reverse strand, counting down.
GATCCCGAAGTTCACGGAGGAGGAGGGGCCCACGCTCTCTCGCAGCGTCCTTTTCATCCTCGGCATCGCGGCTTTTTGCGCGCTCGCGTTCGTAATCCTGCTCGGGACCTCGGCGCCGCTCTTGACGCGTCTCTCCGGAAACCCGTCCCAGGTGCAGACGGCCTTTTATAACCGGACAACCACGCCGGCCGCCCTGCTGATCGCGCTGCTTGCGGGGCTCGTTCCGTTCGTGACCTGGAAGGGAGAAAAACTAAAGGATCTCGCCCGAAATGCGCGCCGGTCCCTTCTCGTCGCGGCGGCGGGCGTCGTCGTGGCCCTCCTGCTCCGGGCGACGAAACCGCTCTCGCTCGTCATCCTGTTCGCGGCCCTCTTCGCGGCCGATATGAACGTGCGGGCCGTGATCCGGAAGGCGAAGAACGGCAAGTTCGGCGGGGCCGGCGGCTATCTGGCCCATGTGGGCGTGGGTATCATGCTCGCCGGCATCGTCGTCTCGGGTGTCTACGCCCGTTCGACCCGGGTGACATTGCCGGTCAACCAGCCGGTCCGCGTCGCCGGAAACACGCTGACGTTCCTGCGCGTGCTGCCGGGGACCGCCACCGAGAAGCAGGCGATGGAAGTTTCGGTCACCACGGCGAAGGGCAAGAGCTACTACGCCTACCCCAAGATGTACATGAATTCACGCACCAACCAGTTGATGGCCAACCCCTCGATCCGCAATTCCCCCGTGATGGATCTTTACATCGCGCCGCAGTCATACGACCCGGCACAGCCCGAGCAGGTCGGCCGCGAAGCCCGCCTGACGAAGGGCACGACGCAGAACATCGAAGGGATTGGCTTCACGTTCCGCGACTTCAATGCGGACCGCTCCGCCATGATGCGCGGCGAGCAGAAGATCCTCGTGCTGACCGACGTGACGATCACGCCGCCGGACGGCTCGAAGCACGACGCGACGCTGCGTTACGTGTGGCACATGGACACGCGCGCGGCGGATGCTGAGGAGCTCGACATCCCGGGTGTGCCGGGCGGGAAGATGACGGTTCTTGCGGTCTCGCCCAACGACGGCGCCGTCGTCCTGCGCCTGCGCGGCGTCTCGAAGGACCCCGCCGCGGAATTCCAGCCGGCGACCAAAGAGTCGCTCTCGGTGGACGTGACGGAGAAACCGCTGATCGCCCTGGTGTGGGGAGGGTTCTACGTGCTGATGGCCGGGGCGGCGACGGCGCTGGTCAAGCGGTCGCGCGAGGCGCGAAAGGCGGTCCTGGCGGAGTCTTACGAGCGGGCGGCCTCTCGCGAAGCCGTCCCCGCCCCGACCGGCCCGGCCGTGCCGGCGCACACGCGGTCGCGTCTGTAAAGGCGGTCGGGTCCGGAGCTTCCACGTGGTTGCTTTTCTGCCGCCAGAGCGACAAACTTTGCAACCGTGAGCAGCCTCGCGTACCTCGCCGCCGCCAACGTGGTCATCTGGGTAGGCCTTTTCCTCTACCTGTGGAGACTCGACCGGCGGATCTCCGAAGCTGAGCGGCGCCAATGAAGAAGGGTTACTGGGTCGCCGCGGCTCTGGCCCTGGGCTTCATCGGGTTCGGTGTGACGGCCTTCCAGAAGACGCTGACGCCCTATTTGACTTTCGACGAGGCGCGCAAGGCGAGGGGGACCGTCCAGGTCATGGGGAGCCTGGACAAACAGAGCGACCGCTACGACACCGGCAGACAGGAGCTGTCCTTCGACCTGCTGGATTCCAACGGCCGGCGAATGACGGTCGCCTACCGCGGGATCAAACCGGCCAATTTCAAGGACGCGATCTCGATTGTGGCGATCGGCCGGTACCAGAAGGGCCGTATCGAGGCCGAGAAGCTCCTGGTCAAGTGCCCCTCCAAGTATCAAGGGGCGGAGATCGAAAAGACCTACGACGCGGCGTCAAAGCCCGCCCCGTCGCGAAGCTGACCGTTAACCCGTCGGCTGGCCATCCCGGATCCGGAACACAACCGCCCCGCGTCGTGGTCCCTACTCCTCTTGAGAGATCCTCTGCCGAAACGAGATCCTCAGAGATCTCTCGTCGGGCTCGCCGCGTAAACTAGGTTCGTTTCGCCCTCTTCCGGCGGCGAATACCCAGGGAAATACGCACGGTTCCATTCTCCCTGCTGAGTGAGACCTGTACTCTTTCCCCCTCCTCGAGACGGTGTTTCCTAACGAGGGAGGCCGGAATTCTCACTCCCAGAAGGTTGCCGATCTGAATCAGCTTCCGTTTCATGCCCTAATACAACGGGAAGCGGAGGGCGCGGTCAAGCCTTTTCGATGAGAAGTTCCAGGCCGTCCCGGGCAGCCGAGACTGCGCAGCCGGGGGCTTTCTTTCCCGCAAGCTCGGCAAGCGCCCTCTTCAAGGCACGGTCCCCCATTTCGATCGGGCCCTTGCCGAAATGGGAGAAGACGGCGCGGGAGACCCGGTGCTTTTCGAGCCAGCCAAGCTGCGCGCGGACCGTGGTGTGGCCGATCAGGGCGCCGCTCGCGTGCCGACGCACGAGCGAACCGGTCAGCGTTGAGCCATCCCCCACGTAGAGGTCCACTCCGCGGAGAGCTTCCTCCGGCCGCTCGAAGGCCACGATGTCGCCCGAATAGACGAGCGTCGCTTCCGCCGTTTCGATGCGCGCTGCGACACACGGGCAGCGCACGGAATGGACGACAGGATGCGCCGTTAAGCGAAAGGACCCGACCGAAACGGCCCGGCCCGGCTCGAGAACGATTCGCCGGTCGATCGGCAGACCCTTCGTTATCTCGTGCGTGATGCCCGACGCGTAGACCGGAACCGGAGTGCCTTCCTCCAGGCCGGAGGCGTGGTCCGGGTGCGCGTGCGAGAGGAAGATCGCGTCCGGACGGATCTTCGATAGGAAGCCCTTGCGGTTCTGGCCGAAGTCGCACAGGAGCCGGAACCCGTCCGCCTCGATCGTGAAGGCCGAGTGC
>JBOGJN010000243.1:0-3041 GCA_050745445.1 Thermoanaerobaculia bacterium | reverse complement strand
AGTCCCTGTATCCTCTCCTCGAGGGTCATCGACCTTCCTCCTTGAGTTCCTTTGCTGAGGAACAAACTCTCGGAAGATTAGGTCCTCTGACCCTCGTTTCATCTGCCCCTTCCAGACTCCACGAGGTGTCAACACCTTTATGGGATAGCTCAGACTAGCGACCCGACGTCCAGCGCCGGAAGACCTCCTCGGTCTTTCTCCGCAGAGCCTCGAGCGACTCATCGTTGACGATGATGTCGCTCGCCCGGCTGCGAGCGGCCTCCGGCGAGATCTGAGCCCCGATTCTGCGGCGGCCGTCTTCGAGGGAGCCGCCGCCCGCCTGCCAGCGGCGCAGGCGCTCGGCTTCCGGAGCGACGATCAGCAGCAGGCGGTCGTAGTCGGATTCGCTGCCCGCCTCCAGGATCTGCGAGGCCCCGGCCACGGCCACCGGGGCGCCTTCGCGCTCGGCCTGCCGGAAGAGCCGCGCGATCTCCTTGCGCACGAGGGGATGGATCCGCGCCTCGAGAGCGAGGCGCTTGCCCGGATCGGCAAAGACGATCTCGGCGATGCGCGCCCGGTCGGCCTCCCCACGCCGGTCGAGCACCGTGTCGCCGAAGAGCTCCTTTGCCGCCCGCGCTCCCGCTCCTCCGGGCCGATAGAGCTCGTGGACGATCGCGTCCGCGTCGAAGACGACGGCGCCGAGCTCCGCCAGGATCCGCGCGACGGCGGACTTTCCAGAGGCGAGGCCGCCGGTCAATCCAAGGCGAAGCACGTCGGAAACACTATCGCGGCCGCAGGTCGCCTGGCAGCGTGATCGGGCAGTGCGTAAGCACCTGCCCACCTATTACCGGCCTATCGCAGCTCCGACCCCTAGACCCTAACTCCGAAATTTGAAATTCGAAATTCGAAATCGAAGATCCGAACTCCGAAATCCGAACTGATAGAGCTGTCACGAATAGGTTGAAAGTGGTTACAGACCCGAGCCTAATTAAATTAGGAATATCGTTAGACGTTACTTAATTCATTAGGGTTCCACTGCTTCGGTGCCGTGGATTCAGGTGCCTTGTGCGAATCGGCACGGGCAAGAGCGATCGCTGTTTTCCGGAGCCTTCCGGGACTCGGTCTTTGTCCTCGCGATCAAGGGCGCCTCGCTCTTACGCCAGTCGGGCGAGGAGCGCTGGCGGCACGCCGAGACCGCTTTGCTCCCTGGAAGCAGGTTACAGTCAAGCAGCTTTCGAAAGCATCGAGGGAAATGATGCCGGCGTCGCAGAGGGATGGTTTGCCCAGGCGGTCGCACGACCGCTGGTGGCTGGCAGCGGTGCTGCTGACTGCGATCGGCGTGGTCAGGATCGTGCTGACCTACTCGGTCTTCACGGCGACGAGCGACGAGCCAACTCATATCGCCTCCGGCATAGAGTGGTTGACGGGTGTTCGGGGAGATGACCCTGAGCATCCACCTCTGGCTCGAGTTGCCGCGGCTTTGCCGCTTTTTCTGAGTGGCGTGCGTCCCTCGGGATCCAGGAACGCTTCCGGATTGCGTGAGGAGGGCCGGTGGGACGCGATCATTCTGGCTCGCGCCGGACTGAACGCGCAGCAGCAGGAGGTCGGCGATCCTTCGCTTAGTTCCGAGGGACGCGCGTTGCTCTATGCCAACGGCAACTATGAGCGGAGCCTGTCGATTGCCCGGCTCGGGATTCTGCCTTTCTTCGTTGTCGCGTCGGTGATCGTCTGGACGTGGGCGAGTCGCCTCCTTGGCCGAGGCGCGGGGCTGGCTGCGGTCGCGCTATTCACCTCTTTGCCGCCCGTTCTCGCTCACTCGGGGCTCGCCACGACAGACATGGCGTTCACGACAACCCTGCTTGGTTCCGTGTACGCGTTTGTCCTGTGGTTGGACTCGCCGAATCTTCGACGAAGCCTGATGCTCGGCGCGCTCACTGGTCTCGCAGTCCTCTCAAAGTTCTCCGCGTTTCTGTTCCTGCCGGCGATTGTGGTTTCGCTGACCGGTTTGCGCTGGCTCGCGCGCAAGTCCATTCCGTCGGATGCCGTGGAGACCTCGAGATGGCGTCTGAGGCCAGCGATTGTCGTCGCCGCAGTCGCGTTTCTGATGATCTGGGCCGGTTACGGGTTTTCCGTGCGCCCGGCGACAAAATCCGAGAGAAGGCCGCACACGACCATCGTCCGTTCGCTTGGGCTGGAGCAGTTCCTGTCCCGGCACGGAAACCTCCGTGAAACGGCGTTCACGATCATGGAGGCGCCGTTTCCCGCGGGTGAGCTCCTCGACGGTGCGGTGACGGCCTGGATGCATAACCGCCACGGGCATCCGGCCTACTTGTTCGGAGAGATCCGCGAAAACGGCTGGTGGTACTTCTTTCCTGTCGTGCTCGCCGTAAAGACGCCCCTGGGCTTCTCGCTGCTTGCCGGCGTCGGGCTCTTCTTCCTGATGAGGAAGCGAAACGAGGTTGGTTGGGAAGCCTGGGCTCCGTTTGTGAGCGCGTCCGTGATTCTTCTTGTCGTCTTGCCGAGTCGCATCAACATCGGAGTCCGGCATGTGCTACCCATGTATCCCTTCCTTTCCATCGTTGCGGGATACGGTGTTGCGCGTCTCCTGTCGGCTCCCCGCCGGGCGGCAGCGGTCACGGCGGGCACTGTTCTCCTCTTGTGGCACGTCGTATCTTCGGCGATGGCACATCCGGACTACCTGCCTTACTTCAACGAGCTGAGTTTCGGACGTCCGGAGCGGATCACGCTCGATTCCGATCTGGACTGGGGCCAGGATCTGAAACGCCTGGGGCAGAGACTTCGACAGCTTGGGGCGGATCGGGTTGCGGTCGGAGGGCTCGATACCGACTATCTCGAAAAGGTCATGGGCATCAGGGCGCGTTCGCTCGTGCCATATGAGCCTACGACTGGTCGGGTCGCGATCAGCGAGCACTACCTGAAGGTCAAGGCGGAGAGGTTTCCGCGCGAGATGGGGAGAAGCGATCGTGCCTTCGCGTGGCTTGAGAGACAACCCACGTTCGAGCGCGTGGGTCAATCGATTCGGCTTTATTGGATTGAACCCG
>JBOGJN010000242.1:0-3781 GCA_050745445.1 Thermoanaerobaculia bacterium | reverse complement strand
CGGTCAGCTCGCCGTGGAAGCCCAGACCGAGCTCCAGGATCGGCGCCACGCGGCCCACGACCACGACGCGACCGGCCGTGGGCGGGATCACCCTGGCGATCAACCGGAGAAGCGTGCTCTTGCCGGCACCGTTCCGGCCGATGATTCCGACGGCCTCACCGGCGCGGATCTCGAGCGAGACGTCCCGGAGGGCCCGGAACTCGTCGAAAAAGACACGCCGTTTGATCCGGCGGATGGCGTACTCCTTGAGCGATGCGATTCGCTCGCGGGGAACCCGGTACCGAACCGTCACGCCGTCCAGCCGAATCGCCGTGGTCATCTCAACTGATGAGGGCGAACCTGTCCGCCCTGTGGCAAAAATAGGCCCAGCCCGCCAGAAAGAAAACCAGAGCGGAGAGGAAGGAGCCGGCCAGAAGGCCGGCGGACGGAAGCGTCCCGTCGTAAATCGGCCCACGGAATGTCTGGATCAAATAATACATGGGGTTGATCCAGATCGGGAGACGGTAGCGGGTCGGCACAATCGAAATGTGATAGACGATCGGTGTCAGGAAGAACCAGACCTGGATGAACACGAGATACATCTCGCGAACATCCGAGAATCTCGTGGCCAGCGTAAACAGAAAGAGCGCCACGCCCGCCGCAAAGAGTGTGCCGATCAGAATCGAGATCGGAAGAAAGAGCCACGTGGCGTGAAGCGGGAACCTCGTCGCGGCGAGGATCAGGAGCAGCGGAACAAGCGACAGGACGAGGTTGACGAGCGCGACGCCGATCGCGGCGGCCACGAACACCGAACGCGGAACGAAGGTCTTCTTGGCGATCTCGTTGGCGTCCTGCGTCTGCAGAGCGGCCGCGGAAGTGCTCTGGGAAAAGAAATTCCAGAAGAGGATTCCCGTCATGAAATACACGGGGTAGTTTGTGATCGCCACCTTCATGAGCGCCGAAAAGACGATCGTGAGCGTGATCATGTTCAATAAGGGGGCGAGCATGGTCCACGTGACGCCCAGGACGGAGCGTTTGTAGCGCACTTTGATGTCCCGAACGACGAGCTCGTGAACCAGACCGCGATAGGCCCAGAGATCCCTAGCCTCTTCGAGAACGCGGAGGCCGCGATCGGAAGAGTCGTAGACGGGCAGCGCCGCTGTCTGCCCGGATGCCGTGGAAACGCTCAAGTGGCTACCATGCGAAAAGGCTCTCATGGGATCTTAAACGATCGGTAGGGTAGAGCTCCTGCACCCATGACCGGAGTTGCGAGGCCCGGTGGTCCCAGGTGTTCTCCCGCGCGAAGGCGCGAAGGCGCGCCGCGGTTGCCGGTCCGTCAGCCGCGGCCGCTTCGATTTCTCGGGCGAACTCCGCGGCCGTGGCCGCGAGGCGAACGAGACCCTGCCGCGTGAAGGGGAGCAGAGAGCGCATGGGCGTTGCGACGACGGGGCGGCCGGCCGCCGCAGCCTCATAAAGCTTGACGGGATTGACCGCGTCGGTCAGCGCGGACCGCCGGAAGGGGATGATCTCGACGTCGAAGCGGCTTCGGAAGCCCGGCAGCTCGCGGTGCGGCCGCTCTCCGTAAAGGATCACGTTGTTCGTGGCCGTAGGCCAGGCCGCGCCCAGTCCTTCAAACCCGCCCACGATCTCGAATCGCCAGTCTGGCCGGAGCCCCGCGAGCTCGTCGAGGAGGTCAGCGTCAAACCAGTCGTCCAGGGCACCGACATAGCCTATGGTCAGCGAACCCCCTTTGGCCACCGGGTCCGGCACGGTCGCGAAGAGCTCGGCGTCGCAGGCGTTTGGCAAGAGGCGGGCGGAAGGATTTTTTTCCCGCAGGCGCTCGAGCAGGACTTCGGATGTCGCCACCACCAGGTCCGCGGCGAAGGCCAGCTCCTCTTCCGCCGACGGCAGCAGACCCGGCCGGTTCGTGGCAAACCCCGCGTGCTCGTCGAGACAGTCGTAGACGACCTTCCAGCCGAATCGCTCACGCAGGCGTCGGGCCAGAGGGGTCCAGAAGGGAGTCTCGACCAGAAGCGCGGTTTGCTCCATCGCATAGGTCTGGCGGGCGCGCGCCAGAGAGTCGAAGGCGGTCTCCAGGGCCTTGCCCTGGAACCTCCGATCCGCCGGATCCTCCCGGCGCACGCCGGCGATCGGAAGAAGCAGAACACCGGGCGCGACCGGAGTCGCTTCGTTTGGTTCTCCCGGTCCCCGGAGCGCGCCGTAGAAGACGCGTTTGTCCTGGCGGGCGAGCGCCTCCGCGAGCTGTTGCGGACGCTGTCGCCGGTAGGTCCAGGCGACGACAGGCAGGAAAAGGATGTCGGGGCCACCCGTGCGGCTTTTTTGGAGATCGAACTCATGGCGGGGAAGATCCACGGCCGGTTTTCGGATCCCGAGCAGCCGCTCCGGAGCGATCCGGCGGCGCAGCGCCCGGCGCCAGGAGAGAGGGACGACCCCGCGCCCGAAGGCGTAGAGACGACCCCGGAATCCCTTCTCCCACTCTGGTCTCACAGCTTCTTGCTCGGGCCGGGCGCGACTATACCGCCTGAAGAATCCCGAATGTTCGGGGGCGATCCGGGTTAACCCCGATCCGAAATTGTCGTCCCGGTCGAACCGCTTTGGTGGTACGGCATGGGCGATCGGCGTCATGCAGTCGTGCGAGACACTCGCGCTTTTTTCGGATCGGGGTTAATTTAGCCCGCGATGGGTTTGGACAAAGTCCGCTGCGTGATCGTTCATTACCGCACGCCGCTCGAGACCGTGCGCTCGGCGCGCGCGGTGGCCGAGACAGCACCGGAAGCGGAGATCGTGATCGTGGACAACGCGTCCGGCGATGACATCGGCAAGCGGCTCGCGGAGAAGGTTCCTCGCGCACGCCTTCTGCGGGAGACGGCGAATCGAGGTTACGGCGCCGCGTGCAATCGGGGAGCCCGGGAGAGCTCAAGCTCCTTTCTGCTTTTCTTGAACTCCGACGCCTTCGTTCAGCCGGGGTCGATCGCGGCCTTACGCGTGGCGCTCCAGGCTGATCCTTCCGCGGCCATCGTCGGTCCCCGTCTCGAGTATTCGGATGGCCGTCTGCAGACCTCGATCCAACGATTGCCTTCTCCCTGGAGGATCTTTTGCGAGAGCTCAGGGCTGGCGGCGCTTTCCGGGGGCCGCGGCTTCTTGCGCGGGCACACAAAGACGCGTGAAAACCACGGCCAACCCAGGGCTGTGGAGGCGCTCAAGGGCGCCGCGCTCCTTGTGCGGCGCTCCGCCTTTGAGGAGGCGGGAGGGTTCGACGAAGACTTCTTTCTCTATGCGGAGGAGACTGATTTGATGGCGCGGTTCCGGCGCAGAGGCTACCGCATCCTCTACGAGCCCCGAGCCGTCGTGGTGCATACGGGGGGAGCCTCGTCGGGAGAAGCCCTCTTCGGTGAGCTTCATTCTTCCCTGTGCCGGTACGTTCGGAAATTCCACGGCCCCGCTGCCGCGCGCTTTGCGGGTGCCGCCCTGGCTCTGGGAGCCGCAGGGCGCTACGGAGCGGCTCTTCTGACGCCCGGGCAGACAGGACGGAGGCGCCGGGTTCGTTACCGCGCCGCTCTGACTCGCTAACCCAGGACCGTTCTCTCCGGATCGGCGGGGATCTGTCTCTTACGCAGGGCGGAGCGCGTGTCCACGAGCAGCCGCGAGTGGCGTGCGACCAGCGCGTAGTCCACGCGGTCGTGGTCGGTGATGATGACGACGGCGTCGCTCTGCGCGAGGGCCTTTTCCTCCAGGTCTTGCGAAACGAGCCCCAGGTCGTAGCGGCGCATCTTGTGGAGCC
>JBOGJN010000241.1:0-3905 GCA_050745445.1 Thermoanaerobaculia bacterium | reverse complement strand
ACTGCGGCGTCATTTCGACCCGGCAATGATTGCAGACAATCTTCGTGGCGGAGGGGTCGGCCCCCAGCCGCTCCGCGGCCGAAGGGACCCCATAGCGGTTGCGGCCCTGGCTGTGCCGATACCCCATTCCTTGTACACAATCAGTCATCCGGCCACTTGGATGCCGGAGGGCCTGCCCGGTTTCTGCCCGGTTGCCGCTTCGGCGCTGAAGCCTGCCAAGCGGCCTTGACACCCTCTGCTTCGAAGAGAGGTATAGTTTGGGCCGTTTCGACTACTCGCAGTCGCGAGTGTTTTCTTTCGGTGAAAGGAGCGTCGTCATGCCCCCGACCAGTCAGACGGCCCGGGTCTCTGAGCCCCAGAAGATCGAGACGGCCTCCCCGCGGCCCCAGCCGGCCCCGAGGACCAAGCCGTTTACGATCAAGGTGTTGACCAATATTCCAGCGTAGCTCAGCCCCGAATGCCCCTCGGACCACACCTCCATGTGGGTAGTGGTTGGTGTATATTTGCAAGCTCCGAAACAAGGAACTGCATGTCGAGCAGGCCCGTGAACCGCGACGAAGAAATCGCCCTCGTCTTTGCGCGGGTTCTCGAGACGATCGGCACTGCGCTCACCTCCCTCTACGGCGTCCCCCGCGAGGACGCCACCAAAATCGAACAGGGTCTACTCGAGTGGTTCCGTCGTTACGCGCGGAGGCCCGGTAGCGCTAGGCCGGCCCAATCGCTTCGAAGCGACCTCATCGTGATGGCCTGTCGCACGGGCCACGTCTACTCAACTGCGCAGCTCGGTGAGCCGACACCAGCGATCGAGGTTCGTGAGAGGTCTCTTGCTTTAGGCCCCGAGGTAATCGCAAAAGAAATCTTAGAGTCGCTCCGGAAGGGTGATGAGGAGCGCGGACTGTGAGCAACATCGTCCCCTTTCCCTGGCGACCAAGACGCATCGACCACCAAGAGAGCAGAGCCGCCGCAGAACGAGCTCTTGCCGTACCTGTCGCCGAGCGAGCAGCAAGGGCTGCAGAGCTCCACCTCGAAGACCCCGAATTGCTTCTTTCGGCGTGTGAAGTGTTGCGGTCTCAGGTCGAAAGCGCACCGTCGAGCGTCCGCGAGAACGCAGGATCCTTCTACTCCTTCATCGAAGAGTCCGGTCGTGAAATCGGCCTTCATGATGAACGCGAGTACTTTCTCGGGGAGCTGGCTCTGGCGGCGGGAACTGCGAGTCGCTTCCTGTTCAGAATCGAAGATGCAAAGAACTGGTTCCAGCGAGCAGAAGCCAACTTCGCGCTTGTACAGAATGCGAACGCTCACTGGGCCCGAGTCGCCTATCAGAGAATGGCGCTTTCGGTCGAAGAGCGACGGTTCGACGAGGTCCTAGGCGTGGCGCCCTTATGGGCCGCAACTTTCCGCCGCCTGGACATGCCTGAGGACGCTATCAAGTGTCGATTTCTCGAAGCAGCCGTGCACTGGGAACTCGGGAACGCGGTCGAGGCAATCAACATCAACGAGGAGATCTGCCGCGAAGCCGAAGCTCTCGGAAGCACTCGGCTCATCGCTCAGGCCGCTGGCAATCTGGTTCTCTACTACGCCGCCAGCGGCGAGGCCGATCGAGCAATCGCGCTTGCCCAAAAGGCCCTCCCGATGTTGGAGCAATTGGGCGATAAGGTACACATGGTCAGGCTCAGGTGGAGCATGGGCGAGCTGCTTAGGAGACAGGGCAAACGCGCGGCCGCCTTGGAAGCTTTTCGGGAAGCGCAGGCAGAGGCGCGAGAGTTGGGCATGAGGGGAGACTCAGCCGCATTCCACCTCGTAGTCGCCGACCTGCTCCTCGAAACGGGTCAAGAGGCGCAGGCCGAGTGGGAGATCCGGGCGGCCCTGCCGATCATCGACGAAGAGAAGATGGTGCCGGAGGGGATCGCCGCGCTGTCGCTCTTGCGCGAGTCGCTGCGGCGCCGGCAGATCGACAAGCAGGCGTTGCGCGAGCTGCACGGCTACTTCCAGGAGAAGTAGGCCCCGGCCCGACGGGCCGCTATCGGTAGGCGCCCTTGCGGTGGTCGGCGGCCGTCAGAGAGACGATCCGGCTGGCGTCATCGATCTCGTAGAAAACCCGCCAGGTGCCGATTCGGATCCGCCATGTCGGCGGGTCCCACTCTTTCAGGCGGGCCGCCGAAGGGACCTGTCGCGGATTGGCGCGGAGCACGGGGTAGACTCGTTCGGTGAGGGTGTCCCGGATCCGCTTCGCCGCGGCGGGACCCAGGCGGTCGAGATTGCGCCGAAAGGTTATGGTTTCGAAAAGGCGATACTCAGACAAACCGACCCTGACGCTTCGCCGCCTCCTGGTGGCCCCGCTTCAATCTCTTCACGAGCGGGCGGTCAGCGCGAATCTCTGCCATCTCGGCGTCAGAAACCAGAATCTCGGCTATCGCCCTCTGCTTCGCCGCCGTTTCGATGAAATTCGATACCGACCGGTTATCGGCCTGCGCCGCCTCTGCGATCAGGCGATAGGTCGCGTCGTCCATCCGTACGATCAGGGTTTTCGGCATCGCATCACTCCTATGGCATTGTACTATCGAATTGCACCAAGCGCGGCGGGGACGGGCGATCGTGGGGTCATGTCTACATTATACATTATGAACGCCGGCCGAGCCGCTGGCGCAGCCGGTCGATCCGGCGGGCCAGGGCCTGCGGCGGGTTCGTCTCGATCTCCTTGACCACGTTGCTGACGCGGGCCGGCTTCACCCCGAAAGCTTCTCCGATCTGGCGGCCCGGAAGCCGCGTGAGCTTTCTCGCCAGATAGATCGCGGCCTTCTTGTCGTCACCGCCCCGGCTGCGGGCCAGACCCTCCACGGTAACGCGCCACTCCCGCGCGACTGCCTGCTCGATCCGCCGCAGATTTACCTCGCCCGCCCGGCGGTACCTTTGAGGAATCTCGTCCACCGGCGGCTTTCCCGCCAGGATGCGCTCAACCCGCCGGAGGAAGCGGCGGTCCCCGACGTAGGGCTTCTTCTCGAGCTTCTCGATCTCTTCGCCGGAGTCCTTGCCGGCTGCCACGAACCGCCTGTACGCCTCCCGCGCTGTGTAGCGGCTCCTCGCAAACTGTGCGAGCGTCCAATCGACCACCAGCCACGGCGGCGCGGCGCCCCGCCCAGCGGTCGCCCGGTAGTTGCTCCACCGCCAGTCGTCCGGTCGCTTCACGAGCCCCGCCCTGACCGGGTTCAAGACCACATAGCGCGCGAGCTCCAGGAGGTGCTTTTCCTTCTGGACCAGCACGGACTTGAACCGGCCTTCGAAGAGATGGCCCGCCCGCTTGTGGCGCCAGTTGAACCACTGGCTGTACCGCCCCCCAATCGCCTTCATCGCGCGGGACAGGCCGCCCTCCGGCGTCTCGATGAGGAGGTGATAGTGGTTGTCCATCAAACAATAGCCGTGGACCTGAATCCCCAGGTCCTGCACGGTCGTTCCCAGAAGTTGCAGGAACCTGTTCCGGTCCCGGTCGCCGCGGAAGATGGGCGATCGCTCGTGCCCGCGCGCCATGACATGGTGCACGGCACCCGGGTACTCCACGCGAAGCGGCCTGGCCATGCTTCAGTGTAGTCTATAATGTATTATGTAGACCTGACCCTATGGATTGGAACATGCCTTCGGCGACCCAGTCGCGCAGCCAGCGGAAGAGCTGAGCGCCGGGGTTGCCCTGGAGCTTGCGGGCGGACTCGGCGACGGCTTTGCCGAAGGGGCGGCCTTTGGCGAGGGCATGGAGGAAATCGAAGGCGGGCCGCCCGAGGTCGAGGCGCCAGACCTCGTAGTTCTTGCGGTAGACCGCGACCCAGGACTGCTTGCGGCGGATCTCGGGGTGGTCCTCGGAGCCTTCCTTGACCGACTGGAGATAGGCGTTGACGGGGTGGTTGAAGGCGAGC
>JBOGJN010000240.1:0-10378 GCA_050745445.1 Thermoanaerobaculia bacterium | reverse complement strand
GCCCTCGGGCTCGACGCCCGAGAAGCCACAGGTCGCGTGGCGCATGCTGCGCACCCTGCTTCCTTGGTAGCTCGGAGACTTTCCTGCGGCGACCATTGCCGGCGTTTTGACGCGGCAAAGCCCCCCGGCCGCCGTCCCTCGCGAAGCCGGACCGCTTATCAGGTTGACTCGATCCACGCGGGCGATATGAAATCGCGTTTCCATGCTCCCACGTGACCTCCTGCGCGAAAGCGCGGAGCGCCTCGGCCGCGAGATGCCGGAGCGCTTCGCCGGCTCGGGCCTCGAGCGCTACGGGGAGCTCGATCGGCGGCGCCGCCAGGCCGTCACCCGCCTGGAAGAGAAGCGCCGGCGGCGCAACGACCTCGCGCAAACGCGTGGCAAACCCTCGCCCGAAGCGCTCGCCCAGATGAAGGCTCTGAAAGAGGAGATCCACCGGCTCGAGCAGGAAACGGAGAAAGACGACCTCGAGCTCCAGGACGTCGAAAAACGCATCCCGAACGTGCCGCACGCAACTGTTCCACGCGGGAAAGACGAGACCGCGAACCGCGTCGAGCGACTCTGCGGCGAGCCGCCGCGTTTCGACTTTCCGCCGCTTCCCCACTGGGAGCTCGGCACGGCGCTCCAGATCCTCGATTTCGAGCGGGGTGCCAGGCTGGCCGGGGCGCGCTTCACGGTCTTGAGAGGAGCGGCCTCGAGACTCTCGCGCGCGCTGGGGAATTTCATGCTCGACATCCACACGCGCGAACACGGTTACACGGAGATGCTGCCTCCCTATCTGGCCAACGCCGAGTCCCTTTTCGGCACGGGGCAGCTCCCCAAGCTTGAGGAGGATCTTTTCGCCACCCGCGAGGGTTTCTACCTGATCCCGACCGGCGAAGTTCCGCTGACCAACCTCCACCGGGACGAAATCCTGCCGGGCGAGATGCTGCCGATCCTCTACACGGCGTCCACCGCCTGTTTCCGCTCCGAGGCGGGCGCCGCCGGACGCGACACACGGGGAATGATCCGGCAGCACCAGTTCGACAAGGTCGAGATTGTGATGTTCACCAAGCCCGAGGAGTCCTACCGTGCGCTCGAGACGCTCACGGGACACGCCGAGGAGATCCTGCGGCGGCTGGGGCTTGCCTACCGCGTGGTCTCCCTCTCGACGGGAGATCTCGGGTTCGCAGCGGCCAAGACCTACGATCTGGAAGTTTGGCTGCCCGGGCAGAACGGATACAAGGAGATCTCCTCCTGCTCCAACTGCGAGGCCTTTCAAGCCAGGCGCGCCTCGATCCGCTTCCGCCGCGGGGAGGGGGAGAAGGCGGAGTTTGTTCACACGCTAAACGGCTCGGCCCTGCCCATCGGGCGCACGCTGGTCGCGATCCTCGAGAACTACCAGCGAGCGGACGGCTCGGTCGCGATCCCGAAAGTCCTCCAGCCATATTTCGGAGGAGAAGAGATTCGAGGCGTTGAGAGTTGAGGGTTAGGGTTCAGGGCGGAGCCTGGCCTCTGAACTCTCGACTCTTGACTCTCGACCCTTAACGGGCGCCGAAGGCACCCCGGGCACCAGCGCTCCGGCGGAGACGATCATCTTCATTGCCTGCTCGGGCGTCATCTCGAGGTAGGTGACTCGCTCCTCCGGAACGAGCAGCAGGAATCCGGTCGTCGGGTTCACGGCGCTCGGGATGAACACGCTGCAGAGTTTTTTCCCCGTTTTCTCTCCCGACTCTCCCGAAACGCCCGCAGTCACGAATCCCAGCCCCCAGGAGCCGGGCGAGGGAAACTCGACAATGGCGACTCGTCCGAAGGAGTCGGTCCTTGAAGGCGCCAGCAGCAGCTCGGCGATTTGCCGCAGCGTGGCGTAGATCTTGTTGATCAGAGGGACGCGCTTCATCAGGCGGTCCCAGATCGCGAAAACGCGCCGCCCAAGAAAGTTGGTCGCGAGCCAGCCCAGGAAAAGGAGAAGGATGTTCAAGAGGACGAAGCCCAGGCCGACCACCGAGATCCCGTTGGCCCGCAGCTCCCCTCCGAGAATCCCGTCGAAGAAGCGAAAGAGCGTCCAGACCAGCCACGCCGTCAGAGCCGTCGGCGCCAGGACCAGGATGCCCGCGAGGTAGTAACGGCGCACGCGCGCCCAAAAGCCAGCGGCCATGAAAGGAATCCTACCGGAGCGGCAGGCTTGTCCGCCGAAGCTCCCGTGCAGCGGGAGCGAAGGCGGATGGCGGAGAGGACGGGATGAGCGCCGGCGGACCCGGCGCGGCCTACTGCTGGGGGCTTGCCTTCGGTGGCTGGCGACGAACCCGTGAAAAGCGCTTGGCGGAGAGGGCCGGATTCGAACCGGCGGTAGGGTTATTAGCCCTACGGCGGTTTAGCAAACCGCTGGTTTCAGCCACTCACCCACCTCTCCGTGAATGGACAGAAGAGCTAATGTTAATGGGTCGTTAGGTGAGTCGCAAACCAGCGGTTCCACGCTCCGCGCGGCCGCTGGGTTAGCGCCGGCAAAGCCGTCGCTGTCTCGGCCCGCAATGCGGGCCTCGGCTCCAGCCACTCACCGGCTTTCGGCGCAGGCGGTCGCTGCGCGACCAAGCGCCGAGAGAGTTCAATACCAGGGCACCGGGGCGATGCTTCAGTGCCAGGCGGGATGGCTCCCGACTTTCCAAACCAGCGGCCGCGGCTAGGCTTTCGGCCGCGGGCATTCGCTCCGCGAACGACGGCGGCTTTACAGAGGCGGTATCTGCTTTGCGATCGTGATGCGCGCCGTCTGTCCGCATTTGCAGACGTACAGAAACGACTCGCCAACGCTTCCGCCGACGTTTTCCCGGTTCGGTATTCCACAACTCTCGCAGAGCCATTCGATAGGCCGGATCTGCGAACCGACAAACCCGTACCAGAACTGAAGACAGGTATTGAGGCTGGGCCAGCTCTCGTAGACAGTTGCCTGTCCCCTGTCTTTCTTTAACTCCTGCCTGATCGCCGCGACCTCGTTGGCCGAGTGCACGTCAAAGTGAGCGAGCCGGCCTCGGACGGCTGCGTCCGTGAGAGTCCCAATCCTGCGGGGAGTCTTGGTTCCCCGGGAGGCGTCCACCATCAAGAGGATGAGTCCTGGCGCGTCGTCGACTTTGGGGAGGCGACTCAGCAGGATGGCGAACGTCTGTTCATTGTTCATCCCGCTATCCTCCGTGCGAACGCTGGAAAGCAACCACGAACCCTTCCGTCGCGGCACGGAGGCTCTGCGCGAGGGATTGGCGAGCCCGATCGACGGACAGCATGCTTTCATCGGTTGCGCCCGTCAGTTGCCGCGAAACCCGGCTATCGACCTCAACGGCCAGATCCTGCAGCCACAGTGCGACAAGGTCGATCATGTTGTTGCTCAGGTCGGCCTCATCCTGGCCCGGATCCCTCCTCGCGCCAAGAATCCATTCGAGGTTCGCGTAAGGCTCCGCTGGAGAAACGAGCGCTCGCGCCTCGCCATACCGTTGCCTCAGACGGGCGAGGGCCTGCCGTCTCTTCGTGTCACCGACGATATCGAGGTCGAGAGGCATTCAGTTGCGCGAAGCCGACTTACCGAACACGCCCTGGTTGGCGGGTCGCGACAACTGTCCGGGAGTCTCACCTCCCCGGACTCGACTCGGCTGAATCCTCATCGCATCGGTGCAGTATTCGCATTTCACCACCCCATCCAGAGCAACAACGGTCTTGTTGGAACGACCACAATTCCTGCAGTTCCAGCTTCGCAAGAAACCTTCCATGACACACGCCACTTTCTCGCCGAAAACCGGCGACGGGCGGTCGGATTGGCAGACGTGGTCCGTCGGAGGGATCGGAGACTTTCAGTCTATCACGCGCCAGCGAAGGCTCCTTCCGGGGACTCCTGCGTCGCCCGATCGGGCGGCTGCCTTAGAATCCGCCCATCATGAGCGCCCCCGAGACATCCACGGTGGGGTGCCGGGAGCGACTCGAGGAGCCGTCGGCTGGCCGCTAACGGCCGCTGGCGCGAGGGTATGCCGGCCCGCCCCAATGCACTCGTCACCGGCGCGTCGAGCGGCATCGGCTGGGAGCTCGCGAAGCTCCTGGCCGGGGACCGCTACGACCTCGTCTTCGTCGCTCGCCGCGGAAAAAAGCTCGAGGAGCTGGGCCGAGATCTCACGGCCGCCTTCGGCGTCCAGGTCAAGGTCATCGCGAAGGATCTTGCCGACCAAAACGCGCCCTCCGAAGTCTTCGCCGAGCTTCAGCAAGCTGGACTCTTCATCAATGTGCTCGTCAACAGCGCCGGATTCGGCGTCTATGGGCCCTTTGCCAGGACCGAGCGCGGCAAGGAGCTCGAGATGATCCAGGTCAACGTCGCGGCCCTGACGGATCTGACGAAGCTCCTGCTGCCCGCCATGCTCGAGCGCCGAAGCGGAAAGATCTTGAATGTCGCCTCGACGGCCGCCTTCCAGCCCGGCCCCCTGATGGCCGTTTACTACGCGACGAAAGCCTACGTCCTCTCCTTCTCCGAGGCGCTCGCCAACGAGCTTGCCGGCTCCGGCGTTACAGTCACGGTGCTCTGCCCTGGCCCGACCGAGACACAATTTCAGAAAGACGCCGGCCTGGAGGAAACACGACTCTACAAAAGCCCGCTTCTCATGGACGCCCGCTCAGTCGCGCGCGCGGGCTATGAAGGGTTGAAGAAAAGCAAACGCGTTGTCATCCCCGGACTCGGCAACAGGCTGCTTGTTCAAACGGAGCGCTTCACTCCACGGCGGCTCGTAACGGCCATCGCCCGGAAGATCCAGGAGACGCGCACTTCCAGGTAGTGCCCGCCCCGCTGTCTCTGCCCGCTGCTGTGGTGAGACCGCTATACTGTCGGGACTCATTGCATTTGCAGGAGGTCACCGATGCGCGTCGGAAAAGTCTTCTCTTGGATCTGGATCCTGCCGCTGACCCTGCCGCTTGTTCCAGCCGCCCTGGCGCAGTCCCCCGATGCGGGGGTTCTCACTCTGAGAGACGCCATCGAGCGCGCTCTCTCCCGGGCGCCGGAGCTTGTCACGGCACGCGAAAGCGCCGGGGAGGCTGCAGCGTCGGCCTTGCTGGCCCGCGACGTCTTCCATCCGCAGGCCTTCCTCGTGACGACACCGGCTTACGCCAGCGGCTTCCCCGTTGCCGTCGCCGGGCAGCCCCCGGCCGCCTTCAGCCTTCAGCTGCGCCAGACCCTCTACAACCCGGCCCGCCGCTCCGAGGCGCTTGAGGCGCAGGCGCGCGCGCTCGATCGTGACGGCACATTTCAGGGCGCGCGGGCAGAGGCGGCGCTCTCCGCCGTGATCCTGTACACGCGGGTCTGGACGGATCAAACCCTGCTCGACTGTGCCCGGCGGCGGCTCTCGGCCCGGCAGGCGATCCTGGAGCGCGTGACGGCGCTTCTGCGGGAAGGACGGCAGACCGAACTGGACCTCGAGCGCGCCCGCCTGGAGGTTGCCCGGGCCAGACAGAGGCTGCTCGATGAGGAATCGGAGAGCGACCTCGACCTGATGGAGATGCGGCGACTCATCGGATGGCCGGGCGGCGCACCCATGCGGCTGGCCGAGGATCCACGCGCCGCGCTGCCCGAACCCGCCTTCGCCGATAACCTGGCCATGGCCCGGGCGGCGGATCCCCAGCTTCGCGCTCTCGATCGGGAGACCGTGATCCTCGCGCGCGCGGCGAGCTTACAGAAGAAGAACTGGGCGCCGGTCATCGAGGCCGAGGCCCAGTACTTCCGCCTGACCCGCGCAAACCACTACGACGAGTTCTACAACAATTTCCAGGAAAACAACTGGAGCGTTGGATTCACGCTGGCGCTGCCACTCTGGTCGGGCGGCAGACTCGCGGACGCCCGGGCGCTCGCCAAGGCGAGCGCCTCGCGCGCTGAAAGCGAGCGCGCGGCCCGGGAGTCGGAGCTCGAGATCGCCGTGCGGCGGGCGGAGACCGCCGTGGATCGCGCGGCCGCACAGTCCAGCTTCGCCCTCCGGGCGGAAGGCGTGGCGCAGGAGGCGCTGCGCGTCAGCCGACTTCTCCTCGAGGGGGGAAGAGCCGCGCCCGACAGTGTCGAGCAGGCGGAGATCGCCCTGGCGGATGCCGACGAGGAGGTGGCGCGGGCCGGCCTCGAATCGGTGGCCGCGCGCTCGAGGCTTCTGGCTCTGCGCGGGCAGTTGGCCCTTGTAGCGTCTCCGGCAGAAAACGCGGCGGGCGATCCCCGCGGGGCGCGCGAGAAAAGCGAGGGAGGATCGCGTCCCGAAACGCCGTGATCTGAGGTCGTCCGATGGAAGCGAAAGTCACGCCGGAGGTTCGCGGCGCCGTGCAACAGACACGGCGGGTCCTCGTCAAGAGCTCCGCAACAACTACAACGGCGCGACACCGGGGTCCGACTACATCCCCGGCTGGACCCTGACTCTCGCGGGGCTTGCCTCGGGTCGCATCGAACACCTCACGATCGGTCATCTGCTGTCGCGGTTCCCGCAGCACGAGCAGGTTACGCGGCTTTGCTGTGTGGAGGGATGGAGCGCCGTCGCCTGGTGGGGAGGCCTGCGCTTTTGCGACTTTCTCGCCGCCTATCCACCGGCGGCGGGAGCACGTTGGGCGCGGCTGGACTCCTCCGTCAATCTGGACTCGTGTGGCAACCCCGACCCCTACTATGTCTCGATTGACCTGCCGACGGCCCGCCACCCGCAGACTCTGCTTGCGACCCAGCACAACGGCAGGCCGCTTTCCCTCGAGCACGGCGCGCCCCTGCGGCTGGCGGCTCCGATGAAGCTGGGATTGAAGAACATCAAGGCCGTCACGTCGATTGCCTACAGCGTCGAAGAGCCGGCGGACTACTGAACGAGCGGGGCTACTCCCGGTACGACGGCCTCTGAGGCCAGCGCTTACGGCGTAGACGTCAGGACGCGGCCGGGACGGTTGCCGGTCGCGCGTCCCCCCTCCCACACCACCGCGCCGTTGACCAGGACCGTCCGGATGCCTTCGGAAAGTCTTCCCGGCTCGGCGAATGTCGAGCGATCGATCACCGTGGCCGGATCGAACAGCACGAGATCGGCCTTCATGCCCGGGCGAATCTCGCCCCGGTCTTTCAGTTTCAGGCGGCGCGCGGGAAGAGAAGTCATCTTCCGAACTGCCTCGGCGAGCGAGAAGAGTCGCAACTCGCGAACATAACGGCCCAGGACTTTTGGAAAGGTGCCTGCGCCGCGAGGATGATTCGACCCGATGCCGCCGTCGCTCGCAACCATGACCCAGGGCTGCCGATAAAACGTCAGAACGTCGTCGGACTTCATGGAGTGGCCGATCACGTCCGCGCCCCCATCCCGCACGATGCGGCTAAAGAGCGCGACCGGTGTGATGCCTTCCGACTGCGCGATTTCCTCGAGGTCGCGCCCCTGGTAGTCCGGGTGGGCCCTGCAGCTCGTGATCGTCACGCGGGCTGGTCCGGCGACATCCGCCAGAGCCCTGGCGACACTCTCCGGATCGTCGTACTTCTTGTTGGGAACGAGCACCTCGATGTTGGCGTGCCAGGCCTCGTAGGGGTAGCAGTCCGCGGTGACGTCGAGACCGCCGGCGCGGGCCTTCTCGAAGAGGGCGACGGCCTCTTTCGCCCGGCCCCAGACACCGACCGTCCCGAGCTTGATGTGCGAGATCTGGACCGGGATGGGACTGCGCTGTCCGATCGCGATCGCTTCCCCGAAGGCCTCGAAGCTTCTGTCCGCCTCGTCCCGGATATGCGTCATGAAGAAACCGCCGTGGCGGGCCGCGGCGCGGCAGAGCGCGATGAGTTCCTCCGTCGTGCTGTAGCTGCCGACGTCGTATTCGAGGCCGCTCGAGAGCCCGATAGCCCCTTCGCGCATCGCCTGCTCGACCAACCCGGCCATCTTCACGACCTCTTCCGTGCTCGACGCGCGCCGGTAGTCTTTTCCCATGACCATCTCGCGGACCGTCGCGTGCCCCACCAGGGTCATCACGTTGACCGCCGCCGGCGACTCGCGAAGCTTTTTCAAGAAGTCCGCGATCGGCCAGGGAGAGTCTCCGTCTGGCCCTTCAACGACCGTCGTGACGCCCTGGGAGATCTGACTTTCCGCCAGAGGATCTTCCAGGAGGCCTTCGGTCGAATGGTTGTGAACGTCGATGAAGCCCGGCGCGAGCACGAGCCCTCGGGCATCAAGCACGAGCTCGCCCTTTTTCGCGCGAACACGTCCGACCGCGGCGATCCGGTCGCCGGTCACGCGCACACTCGCCGGCCGCAGGGCATGCCCCGAGCCATCCGCCAGACGCGCGCCCTGGATGAGAAACGAGTCAGAGGCCGGAAGCGCGGCGCTGCAGAACAGCAAGACGCCGAGGAGGCGCGCCGCCTTCTCGAGGCCGAGCCTTCCAACGCCCTGCGCCACGCGTCGTGCCGTCCCCACTTCTTGGCTCCGGGGGCAGCGGCGCTAGCCGGACTCCGTGGACCGCGCCGGGCCCTCTTTCCGGAGCTTGCGTTCTGTGATGTCGCGGTGCACGAAGATCACCGCGACCGTGCGGCCGTACTCGTCCGTGTGCGGAACGACCACGGTCTCGCAAGCTCCCTCCGTGCCGTCTCTTCTGCGGAAGACGACCTCACCGGTCCAACGCCCGGCCTTTCTCATCCCTTCGAGCATCTCCTGAATCAGCGCCGTCGCCTCTTGCGACCGATGGAGGATCTCCGGGCTTTTCTGAAGCATTTCCTCTTTCGAGTAGCCGAACATCTTTTCGGCCCCCGGGTTCCAGTCGATGACGCGGCCCGATAAGTCCGTCACAATCACGCCATCGAAGATGTGCTCGAAGGTCCGGGCCTGGCGCCGCAGAATCTCCTCCATGCGTGTTCGGTCCGTGACATCCCGAAAGCTCCAGACTCGTCCGACGACCTTGTCCCCGACCCGGTGCGGCGTCGAATACCGTTCGAAGAAGCGCCCATCTTTGAATTCCAGCCAGTCGTAGCTTTGAGATTCCGGATGCCCGTAGAGATCCCGGACCTTCCTCAAGAAGCGCTCCGGGTCCTCGAGCTGGTCGAGGACGAAGGTCAGTGCTCGGTTGTCATCCCGGGAGCCGACGATGGCATCGGGGATATGCCACATCTCGACGAACTTCCGGTTGAAGCTCACGATCTTCCCGTCCGTATTCACCACAAGGATGCCGTCGGCCGTGGATTCGAGTGTGGCCTGGAGCAGGGCGAAGGCCTTCTCGCGCTCCTCGTCCGCCCGCTCCCGCTCCGTGATGTCGCGGAAACTCCAGACCCGCCCAAGCAGCCGGTTTCCCTGCCGCCGCGCCGGCGAGTAGCGCTCGAACACCCTGCCGTCTCTTAACTCCAGGATGTCGTGACTCTCTTCGTCCGGCTGAAGGTAA
This sequence comes from Thermoanaerobaculia bacterium, assembly GCA_050745445.1. Lineage (GTDB taxonomy): Bacteria > Acidobacteriota > Thermoanaerobaculia > UBA5066 > Gp7-AA6 > JBOGJN01. The sequence goes on along the minus strand of JBOGJN010000240.1, from coordinate 1,033 downwards.
AGCCCCGCCGTCCGCCTCACGAAGCGGCCCGGCTCCTTCAACTGGTCGAGCAGGAACGTGAACACCTGATCATCGTCGCGGGAGGCCACGATCGCGTCGGGGAGCCGCCACATCTCGACGAATCTGCGGTTGTACGTCACGATGTTTCCATCGCCGTCCGCGACGAGGATGCCGTCCGCGGTCGAATCGAGTGTCGCGCGCAAGAGCGAGAGGGAACGCTCGATCTCCGGCTCCGAGCGCAGGCCCTCCGTGATGTCCAGGGCGAGGCCGAGGACGCCCCGAACCGCTCCGTGGGCGTCGCGCAATGGTTCGAGGTGGCTGGCGAAGAGGCGGCCCATCCAGTCAATCTCGTAAACACCGGCCTCGCCGCGGAGCGCCCGCCGGTGCGCCGCGATCGCTGGAAACTCGGGGTCCTGCGTCGCGAAGTACTCGTAGAGGTTCAGGCCGAGCACCTGGTTCGGTTCCTGGTTCAGGGAGGAGAGGCCTGCCCCCATCCAGAACGTAAACCGCAGCGCGCCATCCGTGGACCAGAGGATCGCGGGAAGCCGCTCAAAGAGGACTCGGAGGGTTTCCTCCCTCTCGCGCGGCGAGTCCTCCGCAGGCTCCGGCGCAAACTGCTTCATGACGACGCGATCTTCACCGGCCTGTCCCGTCATCTTAACTCCGGGCAGAGGACCCGCTTGAGGTTTCTCGGCCCGGTGCGCTCTGAGCGTTTTGTGATCTGCTGTCATCGCGAGAATCCCCCTCCCCGCCTTCACAAATCACCATTCACAAGTCACAGATTCTCACCTGAGCCTCTCCCGAATCACACGGGAGAGCGGTGGAAGGCTCCTGTCCGCCTGCGACGCTCGGTCGTAGGCCGCAAAAAAGGCCTTGGGGCCCTGCTCCAGCGCCCCACGCAGAGCGTCCAGGCCATACGCCTCGACGATGGCGTCGGCCAGGAATGCGCCCGCCGGGCCCGCCAGACGACGGGCAAGATCGCCTCGCCGCATCTCCGCCGCCAGTTCCGCGCGGCTTTCAAGATCGCTCTGCC
>JBOGJN010000239.1:0-6147 GCA_050745445.1 Thermoanaerobaculia bacterium | reverse complement strand
CGCGAACCACCGGAGGGCGGCCTTGTTCTGGAGCGGGGTGTAGCCGGGACCGACCACGCCGAGGATCGATCCGTCCGTCTTGCGGCGGATCGCGGAGTGCGTCGTCTCCTGCTGGGTGTCGGCCGTGATGACCGGGATCTTCTCGACCTCCCAGTCGAGGCCCGCGGCCGCGAGGAACCGCTCGGGGCTCACCGCGTCGGCGGGGTTGGTGATCGGAACCCCGAGGCCGTGCCAGGGGGTCGCTCCTGCGAACGCTAAAGTCTCGATTTCGTGCATGATTGTTCTCCTTCGATGGTTGAGGTGGCTGTGGCGGCCCCGATACGTTTGGGGTGTACCGGGACCGCCTGATCCTTCATATCACAATTATATAACTCTGAGTCATGAGATCAAGCATTCTTTTGAGGCAGTAATCGAGGGGGCCTGGGTGGCCCCCTCTCGGCGAGACTACTTACGGCGGGGACGATCCGGCAGGACCACGCCATGCTTCTCCGCGAAGGGCTTCGCATGTTCGCGGCAGGCGCGGCAGAAGCTCTTCTGAACCTTCTCGCCGTCGCGGTAGATCCAGTAGAGCCGGTAGGGGGCGGGTGCATCGCAGCGCCCGCCTTCTTTGGTGTAGCTGCACGGGTTGAGCTTCTTCCTGGTGGTGGCCGGCGGGTCCAGCTCGATCGCGTGCTCGGCCTGTCGGCGAACCCGCGCGGGCTTGGGCTCGGCCACCACGGTGGCCACGAGGTCGACCTTCTCGACCTCCGGTTCGATGGTTGCGGTACTCATCTGCTCCTCCTTCTTTGATTTACGCTTCCTGTTGGTGAACATTTCGATCTCCTCCGGGCTCGCTTCGGCGAGCGACGCCCCGATAGAAATCTGCGTTCGCGATGTCTTGAACGACTCGAACGAGATGCTCTCGTCGTCCTTGGTATCGAACTGGATCGACGCGACCTCCCCGGTGACGATCTTCACCGTGGCGCTGGAGAGCCCGATCCGCTCCACCAGCATGACGCCTCCGCCCGGGTTCTTGTACCACCGTCCCTCCTCTAGCATTCGACCTCCTCCTTTGGTTGGGAAGGTTTCACGTTCGGCGGCGCCGCGTGGCGCCACAGTGCCCACAGGACTCGGCTCCATCGCACGTTTCCTCCCAGGCGTGAGCGCAGTTGGCCTGGTGGTGCTCGCGAAGGCTGGCGTATCCTCGGCCCACGAGCGCCACCCGGGCGACCCGCTTGCCTGTCTTGGTAGCCCTGGACCTCGCGGCCTCAAGGCTTTCGGCCGAGAAGGACCATGTATCGCCGTTCTCGTATCGAACCTCGTAGCGGCCGGCGGTTGTCATTGAACAACCCACCCTTCTGCCTGCGCGGCCTCAACCGCCTCGGCCTCGGTCTCCCACGAGTGCTCGACTTCCTGCTCGCCCCAGCCGTTGGAGACAACCCGCTCGGCCGAAACCGCGATGCAGTTTCCGCTGACGACGTTCCACTCGTCGCTGCCGACCTGAACAACCGTCGCCGTCCTTCCGTCTCGTCTCATCGTCGTCTGGCTCATCTCGTTTCCCCCCTACAACTTAATTATATAACTTTGGGTCGTGAGATCAAGCATTCTTTTGACCGCACGAATCGCTGTCCAGACCTGGTGGCCCCGATCTATTTCGTGATGGGGGGCTATTTGCTGGTCCAGTAGATAGTGGCACCATGGCGGAAGAAAATACTTGTGGCCGCGCCGGAACAATTATATAATTACCCCATGCCGAGGATGACGGATGCGATGACGAAGGCCGAGGTGCGCCAGTTGGTGCTCCATGCGGTCCGCCTCGGCGCGCCGGTGAGCTTTACCGCCGGCGAGGTCACGACGGCGCTCCAGGGCGCCGGGCACCCGCAGCTCACCCGTGATGCTGTGGACCGGGCGCTGAAGGATCTGCGCGCCATGGGCGAGGTCGGGTGCGAGCTGAATCCCGTCACCCGCAACGGCATCCGAATCCAGAACGCCGCCCACTACTACGCCCCCCGCGAGGGGCAGGGGCAGGTGCTTGGATGCGGCTCGTGCGATGATTGTCGAGCGAGTCGGCCCTGCGGCGTGATGGCGGCCTTTCAGGAGGCGGAGGGGACGATCGGAAGGAGATGATGCTCTCGTACCCGGCCTGGTACCCGACGCGGACATGGACCCCCGTGGAGGTCGCGTGGCACCGGGCCGGCGTGGAGCAGTGGCGGCGACGGAAGGAGGAGGAGCATGAGCACGGCAGCAGGTCAGAGGATACCGCGGATGAGGGAGTACGGGCCGACCAGCTTTCGGCTGGAGGCCACGACCCGGAACGGTGAGGACGTTCAGGTCATGGTCCACACCCGGGTCATGGATCGCCTCGGGTTGGCCGGGAAGCTAACCCTGACGGTGGACGAGTGGCGGGCGCTGAGCGTGATGCTCGCGTTCGCGGAGAGCAAGCACGGCGAGGCGCTGCAAACCAGGGTAGAGGTTCTGGCAGACGACTTCGTGCGTCAGGTGATGTAGCTGGACGGACGGGAGCTGGCGCCCGTCCGGTCGTTGGGAGACTGGAGGAACGTTGCCAGAGCAGACGGTCGAGACCGCCGCGGTCGCGGAGGTCCTGTGCAAGAGGTGCGGATGGCGGTGGACGCCGCGCCGGTCGAACCCGAAGTGGTGTCCGGCGTGCAACTCCCCGTACTGGAACAAGGCACGCGAGCGGCCGACGATGCCGACCGCGCGACAGAGAGTCCGGGCGGAGGATTGAAAAAATCGGGGGCCGGCCCGGCCCCCTTCGAAAGAGGAGGTTTCGGTAGCATGATGTCAGAGGAAGATCGAGACGTCAAGGCAATGCCCGCGGAGTACTATCGCCCGGCGGTAGGATTTCGGGATCCCGGGGATACTCGGCGCCTGTTCGAGGCGCTGATCGCCGTCCAGGGCCAGATCAAGAACATCGCGAAGAACCAGGAGAATCCGCACTTCCGCAGCCGGTACGCCGACCTGGCGGCCGTGTGGGACGCGATTCGTGGACCGTTGACGGCCAGCGGGCTCTGCGTCATCCAGGGGGCCACCACGGCCTGGGTGACCGGCGCCGCGCTCGTGACGGTCACGACCCGGCTGGTCCACTCCAGCGGCGAGTGGATCGAGAACGACATCCAGGCCGCGGCCGGCATCGGTCGTCCGCAGGAGGTCGGCAGCACCATCACCTACCTCAAGCGGTACGCGCTCTGCGCCCTGATGGGCATCGCGGCCGAGGACGAGGATGACGACGGCGAGGGAGCCGAAGGTCGAGGCCGCCAGGCCGACAAGGGACAGCCCCCGAAGAAGCCCGCTCCGGCCGCATCGAAGCCGAAGGGCAGGCTCTCCGAGAAGGACGCGAAGGCCGTGCTGGTGGCGTTCGAGAAGTTCAAGGTCACCCGGGCGCAGCTTGAGGAGAAGCTCGGGAAGCCGGCCGACGGCTGGACGGAGGACGAGCGCCAGCGCGCGGTCGCGATCTACAAGGAGCTGGAGGAGGGGACCCGCAAGGAGGACATCTTCGGCCAGCAAATCGAGGACCCGAAGCCGAAGGACGAGCCCGATGCCAAGGGGTAGGCTGTCCGCGGGCGAGAAGATCGAGAGATCGATCCGGCGCATCACCACCAAGTACATGATGGTCTGCGCCTGCGGCTATCGAGAGGGTCCGTGGAGTGGTAAGGGGACCATTCGCGCGCAGGCGTCACTCCACCTTTTCCCGGGCGTCGACCGGAGGTGCTCCGTGGAGGTTTACAGGACTCGGTTCTCGGAGCGAATCGATCACTCGCTCGTCTCGGTCGCCGGGGAGTCGCCATAGATGGCGAGAAGCGCATTATTCTGGCGAGAATTCGACGTTTGTGGCGAAATAGCATCACTCGTGCGGAGGGATTCGTGGAGGTGATCGAGACCCCGGACGGACGCCGGTACTACCGCGGCGAGGGCGGCCGGCTTTTCGTGTCGGTCACGACCGCGCTCGGCCGCGTATTCCGCTACGGTGGGTGGGCCGGATTCGACCCGCGGAGCCCGGTGGTCCTGACGGCCCGGAGGCGCGGCCAGGCGGTGCACCGGGCCTGCGAGATCCTGGCCCGCGGCGAGGAGATCCAGCCCGGATCCATCCACCTGTCGATCGCCCCCTACGTCGACCAGTTCCGCGACTTCAAGCGGAGTACCGGGTTCCGCGCCACCGGGACGGAGCTTCGGGTCTGCTCGTCCATCTACGGCTTCGCCGGCCGATTGGACCTCGTGGGGGAGTGGCCGCCCTACGATGCCGGCTCCGGTGGCCTACTCGACGTCAAGACCTACGACGACGTTTGGCTTGCGGAGCCACAGGTGGCGGCCTACGAACAGGGGTACCGCGAGACGATGGGCGAGTGGGTGCGGCCCCTGCGCCGCGGCACCCTGCTTCTTACGAGTGGCACGCCGGACGAGTGGCGCCTGCGCCCCCTGGAGGAAGCCGACGGATTCACGATGTTCCTGAGCGCCCTGAACTGCTTCGTGTACGCCGACCGACATGGGCGGCTCGCGGCGCTCGGGGAGGCGAGTTGATAACGTCCACTGTGGCGGCCCTTATCGTGCTTTTGGTACGTCATCTTAGACGCAGGAGGAGAAACGTTGTTTCAGATTGAGATTGCCCCCGAGGTTCAGAAGGAAGCGGACGACGCCCTTACCGTCGTGGCCGGGACGATGGAGCTGCGGATCTCCACGGAGGAGCAGTACGCGGCCGCCGGCGAGCTGGGCGTCCAGATCCAGACCATGAAGCGCTCCCTGGAGGACCAGCTCGAATTTCTCCAGGAACCCATGCGGAAGTCGAAGCAGGAGGCCAACGAGGCGATGCGCCGCGCCAAGAGCATGTTCGAGCCGTGGCTCACGAAGCTGACCGGCGCCGCCGCGCGCGTCGATCTCCTGATGAGCACGTTCCGGGCCGAGCAGCGGCGACAGCAGAAGCTACTTGCCGAGAAGGCCGAGGCGGAGGCGCGGGCGCGGGCGCGCGAGGAGTCCGAAAGGCGTCAGGCGATCGCAAGGGAGCTTGCGGAGAGGGGGATGGAGCAGGAGGCGCGGGCGATCGAGACCCGGCTCACCCCGGTGGCCGCCCCGGTCTCGGCCTACATGCCGCCGCCGCCGAAGGTGTCGGGCGTCGTGGCCAAGACCCGAAAGGCGGCCCGCGTGAACGTCGAGGAGCAGTTCCTGCACCTGAAGGATGCGATCGATGCGTGGAACAGCTTCCACCTCCAGGAGAAGCAGATCGTCCCGGCCGAGTTCTGGCGTCTCGACCAGGGCGCCCTGGACGACAGGGCCGACCAGACGGGCGGCATGATCCCCATCCCGGGCGCGGAGTTCTACGACGTGGACAAGACCGTCTTCAGGAGGAAGCGATGACCGAAAAGCCGAAGAAGTCCATCCCGATGCCGTTGGCCAGCGCGATCTCCATCGCGTTGCTCCCGCTGAATTGGTGGCTTCGAGTCACGACCGTGCGCCTGTACGTGGGCTGGTTCGTGGCAGCGCCGTTCGGGATTCGGCCGATCGACCAGCTCCAGGCGTTCGGCGTGGTGCTGTTCTGGCACGTCCTGCGGGGCTATCGGCGCAACGCGGAGAAGTTGGACGGATACCAGATCGTCAAGAGCAGCCTCACCATCCTCCTCTACTACCTGAACTGGCTGGCGATCGGGTGGGTGGCCTACCACGCCTTCTTTTCGGGCGCCCGGAGCCTCTTATGAGCGAGGAGGCGGTCTGGCGCTTCGTGATTTTTCCGCTCGCGGTCGGGCTCGGTGCCTTTATCGCGGCGCTTCTTCTGGAGGGCAGACGGCGATGAACGAAGCGGACTTTATCACCTGGGTTCGGCGCCGCTGGTACCTCAGCGAGCTGAACAAGCCCGTCAGGATGCGGCTGGACCGCGACCCGCTCTACCTCTCGGGCTGTCTGATGGGCGAGGCGGCCGAGGTCTGGGATGTCTACAAGAAGCCGCACCGGGCAATGAGGAATCGGAGCGCCGCGGAGCGTGAAAAGGCGATCCTTGAGCTGGGTGATGCCTACCATTACCTGACGCGCCTTGCCGACCTGGAGGGCGTCACGATGGACGAGGTCCGCGCGCGAAACGTGCGGAAACTGGAGGAACGCGATGGAGCAGAAGGAAGGCTTCCCGACATGCGACCCGACCGAGCCTGCTGGCCAGACTTCGAT
>JBOGJN010000238.1:0-1476 GCA_050745445.1 Thermoanaerobaculia bacterium | reverse complement strand
CGAAGTAGATGCCGTTGCCCTGGGTCTCGAGACGGATCACACCCAGCTGGCGCACGTTCGTCTGCTCGAACTTGCCCGAGACCTCGAGGAAGAGATCGAACCGGTGGAGGGGGTCGGTCGTGATCGTGGTGAAGGCGAGGCGCAGGTGGTTGTTGGGCGTCGAGCCGGTAAACGTCCCCGACAGCAGGGACGCCAGATCGATCGCGTGGTCGCCCGCGCGGGCGGTTTGCGGCAGGGCGGCCGCCAGCACCGAAGCGAAAAATGTCGCTGCGAGCCTGAACGTCTTCATGAGTCCTCCCGGCATACGAGTTGTGCGAAACCCGTTCCACGTGCCGCCGCCCTGAGCGGCCGCGGGGCCGCCGCGAAGGCACTCGAAAGAAAGGACTTGACCAGGGCTTCCGGCCGGATCTTTCCGGGGACCGGAAGGCAGGCGTCCCCTTCCGGTGACACGCTTCTCATAGAGCGGGAATCGAGCGCAGGCCGGAGAGCGCGCGATTGAGCGCTTCGTCGAACACGCGGTTCAAGACTTCCTTCTCGTTGTTCAGGCTGCGGTAGTTGGGCTGGCTCGCCGACGCGTCGCATTCGAACTCCGTCACCGTGCGCCCGGACGCCTCGCGCACCAGAACCGACCAGGTGGCCACGGCGTCCCACTGGCTGTCCCCGTCGCGGTTGAAGGTCGAGGAGAACGCGTTTAACTCGACGGTGATCGTCGGAGCATCCGCAGGGAGACGGTCCCAGGCGCAGCCGGGAAAGGAGCGCCGGATCGAGTCCGCCACGAGCGCGGTGACCTTTTCGCTCTCTCGCCTGTTGGCGCGCCGGTCGAGAACCTCGAGCTTCCACGACGTGCGGCCGCCGGGACACGCGGTTTCGGGATCGGGAGCGGAGACGGGCTTGAGACCTCCCGGTCCGCTCGGACCGCAAGAGAAACAAGTAAGCAGTAGGCAGCAGGTAGTAAGCAGTCGGATGCGCTCAGCGGTCATTCGTCTTCTGCTTACTGCTTACTGCCTTCCGCTTGCTGATCTTCCCTCCGCCATAAGCTTCGCTCAAGGCGGAAACTTCCCGTTTCAGGTCCTCCACCAGCTGGGGAGGCGAAAGCACCAGGGCATCCCGGCCGTAGGCGAGGACGAATCGCCGGGCCTCCCGGACGGACCGGGCCGGTAGCTCCAGGATGGCTTGACCGCCGGGGGAAAGGTCGAGCCTCTGCTTCGGATGCCACCGGATCTCGCGGACTTCGTCCGAGGCCTCGGGGGAAAAACGCACCCGAAACCGGAACGGCTCGCCGCCGCCGACGAAGATCCCGAACGTGTCGCGGTAAAACGACTCCGGGTCGAAGTCTTTCGGAATGGCATAGCGCGCGGCTGTTGATCTGGCACTCTCGATGCGGGCGAGGTAGAAGCTCTTGACCTGGCCGCCCGATTCCTCGGGCGCGAGCAGCATCCAATCGCGCCCGGAGAGGATCAGGGCGTACGGCCGGAT
>JBOGJN010000237.1:0-4534 GCA_050745445.1 Thermoanaerobaculia bacterium | reverse complement strand
AGGGGAGCCGCGGCCAGAAGGAAGAAGATCGCACCCGGTGCGAGGTTCGCGCCGAACCTGGTCAGTCTGGCTCTCGCACCTCGCAGAAGCGCCGCTCTGAGGCGGGGCGCAAGAAGAAACAGATAAGCCAGGAGAAAGAGGTAGAAGGCCGATTCCAGGGTGAACTTGAGGGGGATGAGCTTCAGCTCCCGACCCATGAACTGCTCGAGTTCTCGATCCCGCTGATCCTTGGGTTTCCTTGGCGCTTGGCCCGTGTTACGAACCTTCACGAGAAAAGCGCCATGCGTGCCAGTAACGAAACCGAATCTCCAGTCCGGGGTGACCCTGAGATCAATCCCGTAGCGGGCGTACTGCTCAGTGTCCAGTAGCTCGATCTTTCTCGGAAGAAAGGAGAAGTGGGCGGCGAGAGTGATTGCTGAGGCGATCGCGAAGCCGATCAGAGTTGTCTTCCGGGGCATGGAGTCACCTCCCGATGGTTAGCGAACCGCTTGCCTGTCAAGACCCGCAGCGGAGGATTCGGTTCCTCGAAACCTACTGGATAAGCCTCGCCGCGTTGTCCCAGAGGATCTTCCGCTTCGCGGCCGCGGAAAGCGGCAGGCTCCAGAAGTCCTCGACGTTCTTCTTCATCGATTCGACGCCGGGGCTCGGATAGTCGGTCCCCCAGAGGCACTTGTCGGAAAGCTCTTCCAGGCGCGGCAGGTACTCGAGCAGCTTTTTCGGCGGAATGCCCGAGAGATCGAGATAGACGTTTGGGTGGCGGCGGGCGAGAAAGACGGCGGTCGGCACAAAGAGGGGACGCCCGGCGTGGGCGAGCACCAGCGCAAGATTCGGAAAATCCACGGCGACGTCGTCGGCCGCCATCGGGTCGGCGTACGCGTTACGGGCGCCCGGGAAGATCGAGGTGCCGGTGTGGATCATGACGGGCCGCCCCAGGCGTTGCGCCGTTTCATAGATTGCGGCGAGGGCCGGGAGGCCGTCGCGGTAGGCGTTGGCGGAAACGAGCTGGTGGGGCGGATGAATCTTCAACATCCGGATGCCCAGGCGCTCGAAAAGCCGCTCGGTCTGCCCCCGGGCGTCGGCCGCAAACCGGGGATGGACGGAGCCGACAGCCACCAAGCGGTCCGCGTGGCCCCGCACGAACGCCGAGACCCAGTCGTTGACCGACTCGGTAAACCCCATCACGTCGGGTGCCGGGTAATTGATAAGCGCGGCGCGCTCGATCCCTTCCTCGTCCAGGAGCCGGAGGAGCTCCTCCGGGTTTCCGAGAGCCCGTTCGACACGCGCGAGGTCGCGCCGCCGCCGCGTCATGGTCGCGCGGACCTCGGGCTTTAGCTGGTCCCAGGGCTGAACGTGGACGTGGCAATCGAAGACGCGCACGAAAACCTCGCTTGCCCTCCGATCTTACGCGGCCTCCGGCGGGATGGGTCGGGAGAGGTGGACCACGGCGAGTGTCACCGCGATCCCCGCAGCGCCCACGAAGAGCGCCGCCGCGGGGCCGAAGCGCTCCGCCACGGCGCCGGCCTGAAGGTTGCCGAGCGGCACGAAACCCAGCCACGTCAGGACGTAGAGCGAGATGACACGCCCGCGCAGGCGGCCGGGCGCCCTCTTCTGCATCAGTGTGTTGATGAGCGAGGAGCAGGCCATCATGGCGCCGCCGAGAAGCGCGAGAAAGCCAAGCGACAGAACGTAGTCTCGGGAGAGCGCGAAACCCGCAAGCGAGATCGCGAAACCGGAGGCCGCGACGAGCACGCCGCGCCCCTTTCGGGCGAAGTCCCCGAGCGAGGCCACGGCAAGCGCGGTCACGACGGCGCCGAGACCAACGGCGGAGAGCATTCCGCCCAGACCCTCCGGCCCGACGCGGAGAAGTTTTTTTGCAAAGAGAGGGGCAAGCGTTACGGCCGGCGTGCCGAAGATTGCGATCGCGCCGGAGATGGCCAGAAGCGACGGGATGACCGCGTCGCGGCGTGCGAACCGCAAACCGGTCCGCAGATCCACCCAGGCTCCGCGCCGCCGCCCGCGGCGGGCCGGCAGCGGCGGGAGCGCAGCGAGCGGCACCAGGAAAGCGACGAAGGAGACGGCGTTGACAAAAAAGCAGGCCGTTTCGGAAAACGCCGCGATCGTGAACCCGGCGAGCATCGGTCCCACCACACGGGAGAGGTTGAACTGCATCGAGTTCAAGGCAATGGCGTTAGTCAGATCCTTGTGGCCGACCAGATCGAGGAAGAGCGACTGATGCGAGGGCGTCATCAGGGCGTTAGCGATTCCGTTGACGATGGCCACCGCCGCCACGAGCGGGACCGTGGCAAAGCCGAAACCCGTCGAGAAGGCCAGGATGAGAGCGCAGACCATCTGACTGACCTGTGTCGCCATCAAGAGCCTGCGGCGGTCCAGTCGGTCGGCCGCCACGCCGGCCAGCGGCGCCAGCAGCAGGCTCGGGATCGAGCCGGCGAAGGTCACCAGTCCCAGCACAAGAGCCGAGTCCGAGAGGCGCAGCACCAGCCACCCGAGCGCCACCGTCTGCATCCAGCTGCCGATGTTGGAGAGAAAGAGCCCCGCCCAGTAGTTGCGGAAGACGCGATGCCTCAGGGAGGAGAACATGCCCGCCCGCGGTGTGGCCATCCCGCGCGGCGGAGCCATTCCCAGGTTCGGGCCGGCCGGTTTCAGGAATCCCGGATGCGTGTCGCCGGGGCGTGTGGTCTCTTCTTCGTTCACTCGGGAATGCCGCTCCTTCGGGCCAGCCGTTCGACGGCAACGGCGGAGAGGAGCACCGTGAGGTTTGCCGCCGTCCCGGCGAGCACCGGGTCCACGTGGCCGACCGCAGCCGGGACAAACCGGCCCACGACCGCGATTGCTCCTCCTGTCAGCATCGCCAAGATCGCGCCGCCGGTCGAGACGCGGTACTGCCGTGGGGCGAGCGCCCAAAGCACCGGCAGGATCAGCCCCGCCGCGAAGATCGAGTAGCCAAGCTTCAAGGTCTCGATCACGTTGCGGTTCATCGCCAGCGCGACCGCGAGGCCGAGAGCTCCGTAGACGGGCGAGAGCAGGCGCGCGAGCCGGAGCGGCAGAGCGCGTCCGGAGAGCGGGGGAGCGAGATCCCGCGCCGTCACCGCGGTCGCCGAAAGCAGAACCGCATCCGCCGAGGAGTGCATCGTCGCCACGAGGCACACGAGCACGAGCGAGGCGAGCGGGGCCGGCACAAATCCCAGCACGGCCCGCGGAAGCGTCTCGATCGCAGGCCCGGCGGGCAGGGCCTTGCGCGCCGCGAGCGCCGCCGCGGCCACCGCCACGCCGAAGACCACCTTGGAGAGAGCCGCGCCGAGCGCCGCCCGCCGCGACGTCTGCTCATCGCGACAGGAGAGAAGTTTTCCGTACACGTCGCTTCCGACCAGATGCGGGAGGCCGACGAGAACCAGCAGGGCCAGAACATCTGCCCCCCGAAGCGTCGCCGAGAGGGGAAAGCCCCATGTCTCGGCCGGAAGCCCCCCGAGGCCATGGGCCTTCGTCAGCGCGCAGAAGAAAAGGACACCGGGGATGCCCAGGACCATGAGGCCGTATTGGAGCAGGTCCGTGCGCACCACCGCGAACTGTCCTCCCAGCGACGTGTAGAGAACGAAAACCGCCGTTGATCCCACGATGGCCGGGATCGGAGAGAGGCCGAACGCAGCGGTCAGAACGACCTGCGTCGCCTCGGTCAAGAGAGCGAACCAGACGATCTCGGAGACCAGGACCAGGAGCGCTGCAGTAAACCGAGCGGCGGGGCCGTAGTAACGTCCCACGATCTCCGGCAGCGTTACGGCCCCCTCGCGCCGGATCCGCCGAGCCAGCAACAGGCCGAGCAGCAGCAGCCCCAGCGCCCCCGCCAGGTCGAGCCACAACCCCGAGATTCCGTGGGTGTAGACAAAGGCGGCGAGCGCGATCGTCGTCGAGCCGCCGGTCGTGAGAGAGGCGAGACCGATCCATCCCCAGAACGTGTTGAGTGTCCGGTCCGCCACGAAATAAGAGGCTTCGTCCCTTCCTGCGCGTCTTCTGGAGGCCGCGCCGATCGCGAGAACCCCCGCGAGGTAGGCGAGGAGGAGGAGAAGAGTGAGCATCGCGCTGTCAGTTGTCGAACTGAAAACTGAGAACTGATAACTGATAACGGACACCTACACCTTCTTTGCGGCTTCCCGCGCGACGGCCTCGAGCACGACCGTTCCGATGGCGAGCGCCCGTTCGTCGATGTCGAAATGGGGGGAGTGGTGGGGCCGGTGAGCACCCTCGGGGGCCGAGCCGACGAAGAAGAAGCAGCCCGGCACCCGCGTCAGATAAACCGACATGTCCTCGCCTCCGAGGGTGCGAGTGTCGGTCTCGACGTTTTCCTCTCCGAGAAGCCGCTGCGCCGTCTCGATGACGATCTCCGCCATCCGCGCGTCGTTCACGCGACCGCCTCCGTAAAGGAGCGCGCCGTCCCGGTCAAGCGGACGAGTCTCGGGATGATGTTGAAGGCGGAGCCTCCCTGGATGCTTCCCACCGTCACGACCGCGGACTCCAGAGG
>JBOGJN010000236.1:0-5931 GCA_050745445.1 Thermoanaerobaculia bacterium | reverse complement strand
GAACTAACCCCGCATAGGGGACCGCGTCGATAGAGCCGAAGCTGTGCAGGGTCGTGAGCGTCGAGCCGCTGGTGTCGATCTTGAAGATCGTTCCGTAGTAGACAGTCGCGCCGCCAGAGAGGGTCGTTCCGTAGAGGTTCCCGTCCGTGCCCTGCACCAAGCCCGGTTCGGGGTTCGCGCCATCGCTCCCGGCAAAGCTGTGCAGCGTAGTGAGCGTCGAGCCGTTGGTGTCGATCTTGAAGATCGTCCCGTAGTTGTTCGCGCCGCCAAAGGCGGTCGTTCCGTAGAGGTTTCCGTCCGTGCCCTGGATCAACCCCGCGTAGAGGTTCACGCCGTCGCTGCCCACAAAGCTGTGCAGCGTGGTGAACGATGTGCCATCGGTGTGAATCTTGAAGATCGTCCCGTCGTTGTTCGCGCCGCCCCGGTAGGTCGTTCCGTAGAGGTTTCCATCCGTGCCCTGGATCAAGCCCGCGTACGGGGTCGCGCCATCGCTGCCTGCAAAGCTGTGCAGCGTGGTGAATGTCGTGCCATTGGTATCGATCTTGAAGACCGTTCCGTAGCCGCTCGCGCCACCTTCAAGGGTTGCTCCGTAGAGGTTTCCGTCCGTGCCCTGGATCAAGCACCCGGCGGGGTACGCGCCGTCGCTGTAGGCGAAGCTGTGCAGCGTCGTCAGTGTCGTGCCGTTGGTGTCGATCTTGAAGATCGTCCCGTAGCCGCTCTGGCCACCTTCAAGGGTCGCTCCGTAGAGGTTTCCGTCCGTCGCCTGGATCAAGCCCGCGTAAGGGTTCGCGCCGTCGCTGCCGGCAAAGCTGTGCAGCGTCGTCAGTGTCTTGCCGTTGGTGTCGATCCTGAAGATCGTGCCGTAGCCGTTCGTGCCGCCCTGGTAGGTCGTTCCATAGAGGTTTCCGTCCGTGCCCTGGATCAAGCCCGCATAGGGGCGCAAGCCTGTGAAAGTGAAAGCCTTTAGAACATCGTAGGTCTGCGCCACCGCGGCCGCGGCGAAGAGACAGGTCGCGACAACCGCCAGAACCGCCGTGTGTCCGAACACACCACGGGATGCCGGGCGCCGGCCGGAGAGAGGAACAGCCGCCGCAACAGGCGGGTTCGCCGGCATTGGATTCGGTCCTTTTCTGGCCGAAACTCTATGGCCGGCCCGGAAGGAGTGTCAAACCCTATTATTTGGTGGCTTTGAGGATCGAGACGAAGACGGTCGTCACCCCGTTCAGGATGAACTGAACGCCGATCACCGCGGTGATCAGGCCCATGATCTTCGAAACGATGCGCTGGCCTGTCGCTCCGATCCAGCCGACGAGCGCCGGCGCGGCGAGCAAGATCACGAGTGTCAGCAGCACGTTGACCCCAATCGCGCCTGACAGCGCCAGCCGCCGTCCCCCGTCCGGAGCCTGCCCCACGAGCACCATGACAGTCGAGATGGCGCCCGGCCCCGCGATGACCGGGATGCCGAGCGGGACGATCGAGGGATCGGCCTTGTCTCCCTCCTCGGGAACTTCCTCCCGCCCATTCTGGAGCGTGCGGATCGACATGAGGGCGAAGAGCAGCCCTCCCGCGATCTGGAAGGCCGGCACCGTGATGCCAAAGAACGTGAAGATCGCGCCGCCGGCCGCGGCAAACACGGCCAGAATGGCGGCCGCGGCCAGACAGGTGCGCAGGGCCACGCGGCGCCGCTCGCCCGGGGAGCCCTCCGTCAACGCCACGAAGATCGGGGCGGCCGAGATCGGGTTGATAACGGAGAAGAGAGAAGAAAAGGCGATCAGCGAAAACTGCGCCTCGGCCGAGGAGAACATCACACGTACCCGCGGACCGGGATGGCCGTCTCGAGCTTCGACGAGGAAAGCACGAACGTGGTCTTGACCTTCTCGATGCCTGAGATCTGCGTGAGCTTCTCGAGCACGAACCGCTCGTAGTCGCCCGGGCTTGCCGCCATGACCTTCAGGAGGAAGTCTTCGTCTCCGGCGATGTGGTGGCACTCGAGGACCTCCGCCAGCTTCTCGACTGCCGCGCGGAAGTCCTCGGAGGTCTTCTTCTTGTGCGACTGGAGGATCACCGAGACGAAGGCGGTGACCGGCAGGCCAAGCTTGACCTGGTCGGCGATCGCCACGTAGCGGCGGATATAGCCTTCCCGCTCGAGCTTGCCGACGCGCGCGAGCGTGGGCGCGGGGGTCAAGCCGACCCGGTGCGCGAGCTCGGCGTTCGTGATGCGCCCTTCTTTCTGGAGCAGCGTCAGGATCTTCCGGTCCACGGCGTCCAGTCTCTCCATGTACGAAATAATAATATATCTTTTTTAACTTGTAAAGAATTTTATTTTGCATTTATTGATATATACAGAATTTTATTTCTTCTTGTTTCTGGCCGCCCGGCACCTCCCTCCGTGCCAGCCTCGGCAGCAAAACCTCTCGACCGCCGTTCGCGCAGGGAACGCCCGCGGCCGAAAGCACCACTAGAATGACTGCCCCTATGGAGTCCTTGCGCATCCGCGGCGCCCGGCAGCACAACCTTCAGAACATCTCCTGCGACATCCCCCGCAACAGGCTCGTGGTCATCACCGGTGTCTCCGGTTCGGGCAAGTCCTCGCTCGCGTTCGACACGATCTTCGCCGAGGGGCAGCGCCGGTACGTGGAGTCCCTCTCCGCCTACGCCCGTCAGTTCCTGGAGCAAATGGAGAAGCCGGACGTGGACTCGATCGAAGGGCTTTCGCCGGCCATCTCGATCGAGCAGCGCACGACCTCCAAGAACCCGCGCTCGACGGTCGGCACCGTGACGGAGATCTACGACTACCTGCGGCTGCTCTATGCCTCGATCGGCAAACCTTATTGCCCGAGCTGCGGCCGTCCCATCCAGGCCCAGACGGTCCAGGAGATGGTGGACCGGGCGCTGCGTCTGCCCGAGGGGAGCCGCTTCGTCGTGCTGGCGCCGTCCGTCTCGGGCAAGAAGGGCGAATACAAGAAGCAGATGTCCGAGATGCTGAAGGAGGGGTTTCTGCGGGCCCGGATCGATGGGGAGTTCTACGATCTGGAGGAGGCGCCGCGGCTCGACAAGCAGAAGAAGCACACAATCGAGCTGGTGGTGGACCGCCTGGTGGCGAAGCCCGCCAGCGATGAGGAGTACAAGAAGCGTCTGGCGGCCTCGATCGAGACGGCAACGCGCGTCTCGGGCGGTCTCGTGACGATCTCGGTCGCGGAGGGTCCCGAGGAGGTCCTCTCCGCCAACTACGCCTGCCCCGACTGCGGCACGTCGTTGAGCGAGATCACGCCGCGGCTCTTTTCCTTCAATTCGCCCTACGGCGCGTGTCCCAAGTGCTCCGGGCTCGGGTCGATCCTGAAGGCCGATCCCGAACGCCTGGTCGTCGCCCCGGAAAAGTCGATTTCCGACGGCGCCATCGCGATCTTGAAACCCGGATCGACCAACTGGCGGGCGCGCCAGATGGCGACACTCGCCCGGCATTACAAGTTCCGCCTGGATGAGCCCTTCGCGAAGATCCCAAAGCCGGCCCGCCAGGTCATCCTGTACGGTTCGGGGGAGGACGAGATCCGCTTCTCCTATGTCGCCGAGAAGGGGGAGTATCACTGGAGCTCCTCCTTCGAGGGGTTGATCCCGATGCTCGAACGCCGCTACCGGGAGACCGAGAACCCGGAGCACCGCGTCGAGCTGGAGGCGTACATGTCGGCCGAGCCCTGCCCGGCGTGCCGGGGCCGGAGGCTCAAGACCGAGGCGCTGGCGGTGAAGGTCGGCGGACGGTCGATCGACGAGGTCGCCTCCGACACGATTGCCGATTCGATCGCGTTCTTCGAGGACCTCACGCTGACGCCGCGGGAGCGCGAGATCGCGGGAAAGATCCTGAAGGAGATTCGCGACCGTCTCGGGTTTCTCGCCAACGTCGGCATCGGGTATCTGAACCTCTCGCGCGGCGCGGGGTCGCTCTCGGGGGGCGAGTCGCAACGCATCCGCCTGGCGACACAGATCGGCTCGAAACTCATGGGGGTCCTCTATGTCCTGGACGAGCCCTCCATCGGTCTCCACCAGCGCGACAACCGGCGTCTGATCGACACGCTTCTTTCGATGCGCGATCTAGGCAACACGGTCATCGTCGTCGAGCACGACGAGGAAACTATCCGGTCGGCGGACTGGGTCCTGGACCTGGGGCCTGGCGCCGGCGTGCACGGCGGCCGCATCGTGGCTCAGGGGCGGCCCGAAGAGCTGACCGATTTCCCGGAATCCCTGACGGCAAAGTACCTGACGGGGGAGCTCGAGATCCCGACTCCTTCCGTACGGCGGGCCGGCTCGGGCAAGCGGCTGACCGTGCGCCGCGCGCGGGAGCACAATCTCAAGGAAATTGACGTGCAGTTTCCGCTGGGCGTGATGACGGCGGTCACCGGCGTCTCGGGCTCCGGAAAATCCACACTCGTCAACGACGTTCTCTACCGGGCTCTCGCGCGGGCCCTGCACGGCGCCTCGGAACGCCCGGGCCGCCACGAGCGGATCGAGGGCCTGTTCGAGATCGACAAGGTCATCAACATCGACCAGTCGCCGATCGGCCGCACGCCGAGGTCCAACCCTGCGACCTACACGAACGTCTTCAACGCGATTCGGGAGCTGA
The DNA here is from genome assembly GCA_050745445.1 of Thermoanaerobaculia bacterium. GTDB lineage: Bacteria > Acidobacteriota > Thermoanaerobaculia > UBA5066 > Gp7-AA6 > JBOGJN01. The sequence continues at coordinate 1,316 of JBOGJN010000236.1, read as the reverse complement.
TGTCCCGCACGCCCGAGGCGCGAGCCCGCGGCTATGCCCCCGGCCGCTTCTCCTTCAATGTGAAGGGGGGGCGCTGCGAGGCCTGCGCGGGGGACGGCCAGATCAAGATCGAGATGCATTTCCTGCCGGACATTTACGTCACGTGCGATGTCTGCGGGGGCAGGCGCTACAACCGCGAGACGCTTCAGGTCCACTACAAGGGCAAGTCGATCGCCGACATCCTGGCGCTGACGGCCGAGCAGGCGCTCCAGCTCTTCGCAAACATCCCGGCGATCGCCAAGATCTGCTCCACGCTGGTGGATGTGGGTCTGGGCTACATTCAGCTCGGCCAGTCCTCGACGACCCTTTCGGGAGGGGAGGCGCAGCGCGTCAAGCTCGCCAAGGAGCTGGCGCGCCGCTCGACGGGCCGAACCCTCTATCTGCTCGATGAGCCCACGACCGGCCTTCACTTTGACGACATCCGGAAGCTGCTCTCCGTGTTACGGTCACTGACCGAGAAGGGAAACACCGTGATCGTGATCGAGCACAATCTGGAGGTGATCCGCACGGCGGACTGGATCATCGATCTCGGGCCGGAGGGGGGCGACGAGGGAGGCCGCATCGTGGCCGAAGGCACGCCCGAAGCGGTGGCCGGCGCGCGCGGTTCACACACGGGGCTCTTCTTGCGGCGCGTGTTCTCCTCGGGAAGGAATCGAGCGCGGGCCTGAGGTCATGCGCGCAGCCGTCCTCATCCTCCTCCTGCTGTGGGGCAGTCTGCCGCTCTCTGGCAAGCAGGCCGCTCCGCCGCCCGCGGCGGCGACAAGGCCGCCCAAAGCGAAGACCGCCGGCCGGCCACCCCTCGACTTTTCGGGAGTGTGGGAGCTCGATCCGAAGATGAGCTCTGGCGGCTCCTGGAGGATGGAGGACGCCGTTCTCGCGGTCAAACAACGGGGCAACCGGATCTTTATCGAGCCGATCGAGAGCAAGGCGCCCAGGCTTCTCGCGGAGGAGATCATCGCCGATGGGCGGCCCTACGAGAAGATGATGGGCCCGGCGGGCAAGGGTGTGGTGACCGCGCAGTGGGCAAAGGACAACACGGCCCTCTTGATCGAGGTGACGGCCGGCCCTCCCGAGAATCCAAGGGCGGCCATTCAGCACAGCGTCTGGATCCGAGAGAGCGTCTCGGTCTCCAAGGGGACCGGCGGACGAACGCGTCTGGTCTTCCGCAAACGCGGGCGGGTTCGCAAGCCGACTCCCGCGCCCGGGTCCTAGCCTGTCACCCCCAGAACTGCGCCGTGTGACGGCCGCTTGCTAAACTCGCGTCGCGAAGATGAGAA
>JBOGJN010000235.1:0-1659 GCA_050745445.1 Thermoanaerobaculia bacterium | reverse complement strand
TTCATGCCCGCGGCGAGCATCAGGCGCTCGCGAACGAAGCGATCATACGTGAGCCCTGACACTCTCTCGATGACAGAGGCGAGAAGGGCATACCCCGCGTTGCTGTAACGGCTCTGCGTGCCGGGAGCGAAGTCGAGAGGTTTCGTTTTGACGATCGAGATCAGCCGCTCCAGCGTGACGGGGCTGCGCTTCAACTCCGGGTACTCGGGCAGGGAGTAGTAGTCCGGAATCCCGGAGGAATGCCCGAGCAGTTGGATCAAGATGATCTTCTCGGCATCCGGGTAATTCGGCACGTACTTGCTGAGCCGGTCCGTGAGGGCGAGCTTGCCGTCCTTCTCGAGAAGCAAAACGGCCGCCGCCGTAAACGTCTTGCTTAGGGAGGCGATGTGGAAACGCGAACGCCGACTGTGCGGGACGTTCAACTCGTAGTCGAGCTGGCCGTACTCGTGGCGGAAGACGACCTTGCCTCGGCTAGCAACGAGGATGGCGCCGCTGAAGTCTCCCATCGCGACGTACGGCTTTAGGAATTCGTCGAAAGCGCTCGGTGCTGGCGCGGGTTGAGACGGGCCGGCCGCCGAGAGGCTGAGCAGCATCGCAACGGCAAAGCGTGTCGCGGCATGAGTCATGGCGAGATCCCCTTATCGTTTCAGCGGCTCGGTGTCGTGTGTTTCGGCCGTGTGACAATCGGGAAGAGTACGGAAGCGGCTTGAACCGGTCAACCCTCACAAGACCGCACGACCTCCCTTTCGCCGAAAAGTCCAGCCGAGCCTCCCGGCGCGAGCTCGATCGGCTCTATCGCGGCCGGCTCGAGCTTCAGTACGGGACCGGGGTCGTTCGACGCAGAAGCCTGGGGTGGGTGCGGGAGAAGAGAAGGAAGAGCGCGGCCAGAACAGGAAACATCAACACGCTCGCTTCCAGACCGCAGTCTCCGCCGGTCAACCAGGCCGGGCCGTGGAAGGAGGTGTCGAGCAGGTGACCGGTGGCGCGCTCCCCCGCGGTCTCCATCCCCGTATTGGTAGAGGCCAGGACGATGAGCGCAACGTAGTCGAAGGCCGCGTGGTATCCGACCGCGAACCAGAGGTCCCCGGTGCGCCACAGCGTCAGACAGAGAAAAAGACCGATCAGGGCGACGCTCGCGGCGTCCACGACGGTCTCGCGCGGTTTCGTGAAGTAATGAAGCGCGCCGAAGACGGCCGAGATCAGGACGGCCGCGGGCCAGAATCCGATCCCCGAGGCGAGCGCCTGCTGGGGATAGCCGCGGAAGAAGAACTCCTCGAATAGCCCGAGGATCACCATGACGACCGCCCAAAGGAGCGCGAAGGACGCGAGTGCGCGGCCGTGCAGAGCCAGTCCCGACACCGAGAAGCCGCCGAATGCCGCCATGAGAGCGGCGACCGTGGCGACTGTCGCCAGGCCCCACACGGCGCCCTGTCCGAAGAGCTTCCCGGCGCCCCGGCGGATCGGGAGGCCGTAATCTCGCACCCGGCCGCGCTCGATGCGGGCGATGGCGGTGGCCGCGAGAAGCAACGCGATGAATCCGAGCCCGTCGGAGACGAGAAAATCCACGGGGTGCCAGCCGGGATGCGGCTTGTAACCGATCCGGTTCGCCGCCCAGGGAAACGCCGCCATCAATGAGACGGCGATCGCGAGAAAGATGAG
>JBOGJN010000234.1:0-2475 GCA_050745445.1 Thermoanaerobaculia bacterium | reverse complement strand
GGTCGGGCTTGAATTCTTGTACTTCGCCGCCGAGTCCCGGCCGGAAACCATAGCAGGATGCAGCCTGACCCCGTTTGACCTCCACCGCGAATCCCGCTACCCCACGATCCGGAGGTTGAAGTCCGTTGTCTTCAGGGCGCCCCACATGCGGAGCGACAGGAGGACGTATGCCTCCGTCCCGCGCGAGGCCGTGATGTCCCCGAGGTCGATGACGCGGCTCCAGCCAAACTCCCGCAGGAGCGCGGCAACCCGTTCCTTAGCCTGAGCATCGTTGCCGCACACGAAGACGTCGCTCTCGCCGCCGACACGCTTGGGATCGGTCATGACGCTCGCGTTGACCGTGTTGAGCGCCTTGACCACCTTCGCGTCGGCGAATTCCCGCTGGATCCGCTCGCCGAGCGAGTCTCCGGATCCCGTAAAGAGCGTCGGCGGCATCCCCTTGGAGAAGTCGAGCGGGTTTGAGACGTCCACGAGGACCTTGCCGCGCAGGTTCGCCGCCCGGGCCGCACGGAGGGCATCCAGCGCGGCGGCGCCGGCCGTGCAGTTGAAGACAATCTCGCCGAAGGCCGCCGCGTCGGCGAAGGTGCCGGACGAGCCACCCTTCCCAGCCGCCGCCACCCAGGACCGTGCCTTCTCGTTGCCCGCCTCGCGCGCGCCCATCTTGACCTCATGCCCTAGCGAGACCAGCTTGCCCGCAAGGGCCGTTCCCACCATTCCCGTTCCGAGGACACCAATCTTCATGTAATGCCTCCTGCGGCTCTGATACGCCGGCCAAGGCGAGGCGGGTTCGAGTGGAGGGCGACGCCCGCCCACACGGACGTTTCATGCTCGAGGATTCGCGGCGTCGACGCGAGGTATCTTTACGGTGAAAAGAGGGACGCACAGATGGCGACTCAGTACGACGATCTACCGGAAGGAGAAGGAAGAATCGTGACTGACCGGCGCGTCGCGGTTTTCAAGGATCAGGATGGGAACCTGCACGCGTTCAGCAGCGTCTGCCCGCATCGCGGGTGCGACGTGATGTGGAACGGCGCTGAGCGGGTGTGGGACTGCCCGTGCCACGGTTCGCGTTTCGCTCCGGAGGGAGCGGTGATCCGGGGTCCCGCGACGACCCCGCTGGTTTCCGTCGATGTCACGGAATCCGGCCAAGCGTAGCTCGACGGGAGTGAGCCGATGACTGGCGGCGAGCGGGAGATCTGGCTCGCTCCCGGATGGCGTACGCCCTTCGCGCGCGTCGACGGGCCTCTCGCAGGCCGCGATTCCCTGACTCTCTCGGTGCCCGTGGTGCAGGCGATGGCACGGCAGGTCTCCGGTCCAATCGACCTTGCCATCTGGGGATCCGTGGCGGTCAACCTTGCCTACAGCAATCTCGCTCGAGAGGTGTGGCTCGAAGCCGGGCTCGATCCTCACGTCCCGACCTTTACGACGATCTTGCAGTGCTGCACCAGCATGGTCGCGGCCTTCCAGGCAGCGAGGATGCTCGGTCGCGCCGGCCGCTCGCTGGCGCTCGTCGGCGGGTCCGAGAGCATGAGCCGAGTGCAGGTCGGCCTCGGCCAGAATCTCTCGGACTGGCTCCGCCGGTTCACTCAGGCTCGAACCGCAGCCCGGCGACTCCAGGTGCTCCGGAGGCTGCGGCCTCGCGACTTACGGCTCTACGTGCCCGAGGTGAAGAACCGCGCCACGGGCAAGAGCATGGGCGAGCATTGCGAGGAGATGGCGGAGAGCTGGAAGATCGGTCGCCGGGAGCAGGACGAGTTCGCCCTGGAGAGCCACCGGCGGGCGGTCGCAGCGCAGGATGGCGGGTTATTCAACGACCTCATTCCGGTTGATGGAATCGACCGCGACGGTTTCCCGCGGCGTGACACTTCGCTCGAGAGGCTCGCGGCCTTGAGGCCGGCTTTCGATCGCGCCCACGGCACCATCACTGCAGGCAACAGCTCGCCGCTGACGGACGGAGCCGCCGCCGTGTGGGTCGCGACCGAGGAGGGGTTGGCGCGTCTGCCCGCAACGCTGCCGCGGGTCCGACTGGTCGACTTCGAGATGGCCGCCGTGGACATCTTCCGTGAGGGCTTGCTGATGGCCCCCGTCGCGGCGATCCCCCGTCTGCTCGCGCGGCACGGCTTGACATTTGGAGACATCGCGCTCTGGGAGATCCACGAGGCATTCGCGGCGCAGGTGCTTTGCAACATTAGGGGACTCGACGACGCCGAATACGTCCGGGAGAAGGCCGGTGTTCCACACAGCTTCGGCCGATTCCCCGTCGAGCGTGTGAATCCGAACGGGGGAAGCGTGGCTCTCGGCCATCCCTTTGGAGCGACGGGGGCCCGGATTCTCAGCCAGGCCGTCAAGGAACTGGCGGCGATGCCGAAGGAGAGCCGCGCGGTCGTGAGCGTGTGCGCGGACGGCGGCTTGGGAACCGTTGCGTTGCTGCAGAACTAACGCCTATCCGATCAACACCTCATGGCAGCGCAGGCT
>JBOGJN010000233.1:0-4511 GCA_050745445.1 Thermoanaerobaculia bacterium | reverse complement strand
CCATGCACTCCCCCGTCCGCGTCGCCGTCTTTCCGGCCGCGGGTCTGGGCACCCGGTTCCTGCCGGCCACCAAGGCGCAGCCCAAGGAGATGCTCCCCTTAGTCGACCGCCCCCTTGTGCAGTACGTGGTGGAAGAGGCGCGGGCGGCCGGACTCGAGCGGATCGTGATCGTCACGGGACGAGGCAAGAACGCCATCGAGGATCACTTCGACACGTCCTTCGAGCTCGAGCAGATGCTGCAAGACAGGGGCAAGACGGATCTGCTCGAGCAGGTTCAGGCTGTTTCGGCGCTCGCCCGCGTCTCCTATGTGCGGCAGAAATCGGCTCTGGGGTTGGGCCACGCCGTCCTGCAGGCCAAGGATCTGGTGGGGCGTGAACCCTTCGCCGTGATGCTGGGCGACGATATCGTGGACGCGGCGGAGCCCTGCGTTGGGCAGATGATCCGGCTCTATGAGCGGCGGGGCAACCCCGTCATCGCCCTCCAGGAGGTTCCCCGGGAGCAGACGCAACAGTACGGCATCGTGGCCGGCGAACGCACCGAGGATCGCGTCGTACGGATCACCGACATGGTTGAAAAGCCGCCTCCGGAGAGGGCCCCCTCCAACCTCGCGATCATCGGACGCTATCTGCTGCCCCCCGAGATCTTCGAGATCCTGGAGGCGACGGCGCCCGATGCGGGGGGAGAGATCCAGTTGACTTCGGCCTTGAAGACCTTGCTCGGCAGACGACCGATCGACGGATACCTGTTCGAAGGGAAGCGCTACGACGCCGGCGACAAGCTCGGGTTTCTGAAGGCCACGGTCGAGTTCGCGTTGAAGCGGAAGGATCTCGGAGGGGCCTTCCGGGAGTATCTGAAGACGCTCAAGCACGATTAGAGAAAAGCTGTCGGCTCTGCGCTAGGAGCTCTCGCCGGCCTTCTTCGTGCTCTTCTTTTTTTCAGCTGCCTTTTCGGCTTTCTCTGCTTTCTCTGCCTTTTCGGCCTTCTCGGCCTTTTCGGTCTTTTCGGTCTTTTCGGTCTTTCCGGCCTTTTCGACGGATTCGCTCTCGGCGGAGGCTTTTTGCTCCTTCTTCGCGCGCGCGTAGTCGGTGATGTACCAGCCGGTCCCCTTGAACTGGATGGCGGGAGCCGAGAACGCCTTCTTCACCTTCCCGCCGCAGCGCGGACACAGCCGGAGCGGCTTCTCGCCGACTCGCTGGATGACCTCGGTCTTCTTCTGGCAGGACTGGCAGACGTATTCGTAGATGGGCATGAAGCTCTCAGCTGTCAGCTATCAGCTCTCAGTTGCCCCAAGTTTCCGGCTGACAGCTGAGAGCTGACGGCTGAGAGCTATCCTCCGAGGCTCCCCCCCTCGGTCTTGTACTGAATCTTCTTGGCTCCTTTCCCCGTACCCCGCATCTTTCTCAGCAGGCCAAGGCAGAAGAAGGCGTAAAGGAGACGCGCATTCTCCGAGACGCTCCCGGGACCACGGGCGCAAAGCGGCTGCAGAGCCGTTTTTCCGTCGACCCTTTCGTAGAAGTGCCGCTCCCCGGTCGTGAACAGGTCGAGCAAAGGACCGGGCGTCTTTTCAAACACCGTGGTAGACGAGCCGAGTCGTTGCACGAGACGCTTCACATCCGCCGCGCGGCGAATCCCCTGCAGGATCGCGTCGGGAATCGGAAGATCGATCCGGACGAGCTCCCCGACGTGACGACCTCCAATTTCGAAGACCATATCCCCGGTTTCCCACTCGAAGGCCCCCCAGAGAATCTCCTTGACCTGTCCGACGATCGCCTCGTTCAAGCGTTCCGGCGTGACAAGCCCCATCTGGAGAAGCACCTGCCCCAGTCGCAGTCTCTCGTGCTTGCGCCGCTGCTCGGCCTCTCGGGCGGCCTCGGGCTTCAGGATGCCCTGCTTCAAGAGGTACATCCCGAGGCTGACCTCTCGCTCGTTGGAGCTGGCGAAGATCACGAGTCCCTCGTCCAGGTGGATCTGCCGGACCCGCCCCTCCCGCGCCACACTGAGAATTCCAGGGACGTTGTAGCGGTAGATGGTCGCGAGGATCTCCGCGAGCGGCGTCGCTGCCAGATCGCCGCGGTACTCGAATCGTTTTTCCATGACTCGGCTTCCAGAATCGTAACCCGAAGCGCCGGGAGACGATAGAGGAGAGACGGCAGAAAGTCTTCCGACCCATTTAGAATGCCCCGGTGATTCCTGTGGCGGATGCGCTCGCCATCATTGCAGCGGCCGCGAAGCCGGGGGAGCCGGAGGCAGCCGCTCTCTGCGACGGTGTGGGGCGGGTCCTTGCCGCCGCGGTCGTCTCGGACGTGGACTGGCCGCCCTTCGACACCTCCGCGATGGACGGATACGCCCTGCGAATGGCCGACGTGGCAGGCAAGGGCAGCAGGCTCTCCGAGCGGCCGGGGACCGTCGCAGCCGGAGACGCCCCTCCCGCCCCCCTCGAGACGGCAGAGGCGGTGCGCGTCATGACGGGAGCGCCGCTGCCGCTGGGGGCGGAGGCGATCGTCCCCGTCGAGCGGGTCCGGAGGCAGGGGGGTCATGTCTTTTTCGACGCCGCCCCCGCGCCCGGAGCCCACATCCGGCGGCGTGGAGAGAGCATTGCGGCCGGGACGCCGCTGCTTGCGGCCGGCCGTCGCCTGCGTCCCTCCGACATGGCCCTGGCGGCGCTGGCAGGCGCCGATCCCCTGCGGGTCTTCCCCCGGCCGCGTCTGGCGATCGCCGTCACGGGAAACGAGCTGGTCGCCCCGACGCTGCGTCCAGGACCGGGCCAGCTGCGCGACTCAAACGGACCGATGCTTCTCGCGCTCGCGGGTGTCCACGGGTGGCCCGCCAGAGCGCTTCCACGTGTCCCGGACGATGCTTCTGCGATCGAACGTCTCTTCGCTTCGGCCGGGGAAACAGAGGATGTTCTCGTGACCTCGGGAGGCGTTTCTGCCGGAGACCTGGATCTGCTTCCCGCCGCTGCGAAACGCTCGGGCTTCGAGCTTCTCTTTCACGGCGTCGCCGTTTCCCCGGGCAAACCGATGGTCCTTGGCCGGAGAGGGCGGGTCCTCTGGCTCGGGCTGCCCGGCAATCCCGTCTCCAGCTCCGTCTGCTTTCATCTCTTCGTCCGATTCGCCCTCGATTGTCTCGAAGGAGACGGCGCGCCCGGCGCCCCCCGGGTGACCGCTCGGCTGATGCGAGACCTCGCGTGCTCTTCCCGGGAGACCTATCGCGATGCGATCCTCTCGACCTCGGATGCCGAGAATCGTGCCGAGCCGATCGGCTCCGCGGGGAGCCACGACATCGCCGCCCACGCCCGGGCCAACGCCTTGATCCGGGTTCCGGCCGGCGCGCAGCGTTTGCCCGCGGGAGCAACGGTCGAATGCGTGGTGATGCATGAAGCCTCCACCTCATGAGATCCTCCATCGGGAGGCACGCACCGCCGACGGCGTCCGGATCGCCTACAGCTGGTGGCGACGTCCGTCCCGAGAGCTTCTGGTGCTCGCGCCCGGATTCTGGCGTGTCCGGCTCGCCCCCGCGAATCTCTTTCTGGCCAACCACTACCTGCGGCGCGGGTACGACGTCGTGGTCCTCGATTTCCGCGGGCATGGAGACAGCGGGGGCGCCTACGCCTTCGGCATGTCTGAGCCGCTGGACTTGCGCGCCGTCCTCGAAGAAGTCGTCGGCGAGAACAAGCCCTACCGCCGGTTCGCCCTGCTGGGGCTTTCGCTCGGCGGATCGATCGCCGCCGTGACGCTCGACCGCTTTCCGCACTTGCCGGGCCGCGCCCTCGCAATGGTCTCCTCGCCGGCGGATGTCCTGGGAGTGCGGCCGCGGCCCTGGAAGACGGGGGCCCTCCGGCAAGTGCGCCTGCGCCAGCTGCTCAAGATGCCGAGGCTCGCGGCGCGTAAGCTTCTGGCCCGGCGGCCCTTCGCCGCCGAGGCCGTTTCGCGCCTGAGGATTCCAAAGCTCATCGTGACAGCCGAGGGGGACTGGCTCGTGGACCCTTCGCATGGCCGACTCCTGGCCTCTGCCGCGGCGCCGCCGGTCGAGTATGTTCACCTCACGCTTGCCGGCTCGCTCCACGCGGATGCGCTCGTCAGGTTTGTGCCTCTCAGTTTGCTCCGCGTGCTGGACCGCTGGTTGCTGCGGCATGCGCCGCCGTAAAGACGGGAAACGGAAACCGGCAGACGGGAGACGAACGAGCGCCGCGTCCTCTCCGTTTCCCGTCTTCCGTCTCCCGTCTTCCGGCTCGTTAAGCGCTTCTAAGAGAGCGCGGCGCCAGAAGTCGGGGGGCTAGAATGCCGGCCGTGCCGGCAAGACGCGCGGTCGTCACGGGAATCGGATGCCTCGCCCCGAACGGCAACGGCCGGGACCGTTTCGCGGAAGCGCTGCGCGAGGGAGAGAGCGGCGTGGGTCGCATCACGCTCTTCGATCCGGAAGGCCTGCCGGCTACGATCGCCGGAGAGCTCAAAGGCTTCGAGCCGGCCGCTCACCTCGACGCCAAGGACATCCGCCACGTCTCGCGCGC
>JBOGJN010000232.1:0-3784 GCA_050745445.1 Thermoanaerobaculia bacterium | reverse complement strand
CCTCAGTAACCGCGTGGCCCGCCCCGCGGCCGCCTCGCTCGAACAATTCTTCAAGGCCTTCCCTACCCTCCTGGGTAGAGCCGCGACGCCGGCGGAGCGCAACGCCTTCGGCCGCTACGCCAATCTCCTCGTTCTCTGGAACCGGGTGCATCACCTCACGGCACTCAAAACGCGAGCGGAGATTGGGCGGGGACTCTTCCTCGACTCGTTGCTCTTCGGTGCGGTTCTGCCTCGCGGGTCGCTTCGCGTTCTGGACATGGGAGCGGGGGCGGGCATCCCCGGCGTCCCTCTTCGCATGGTCGAGTCGGGTTTGTTGCTCACGCTCATCGAATCACGGCGCAAGCCGGTTTCCTTCCTCCGCGCTCTTATTCGAGAGCTCGCCATGCCCGACATCACGGTGCATCACGGGAGAGCAGAGGATGTTAGCTTGGAAGTACCTGAATTAGCAGCAGTATTTGACGTTGTGCTCACACGGGCGGTAGGGCGGAGTGCTCACCAGATCGAAATGGCGATGGCGTATCTAAGACCTGGGGGCCGCCTCGTTGCGTCGGGCCCCCCAGTTGGAAGCGCCATGCCGAAGGTCGACTGGGAGGGCCTCGTTGAATGGAAGACCGTGGAGTTTCCCAAAATGGGTTTGTCGAGGGTCTTCCTGGTGGTGACGAAGGAGGATTGATTTCAGGGCCTTGCTTCGCTATTGTTCCACGTGGAACGATGTGCAAGCAGTTTCACGTGGAACACCAAGGGAAGCGGGGAGTGGGCCAGACTATTGCGGTCGCCAACCAGAAAGGCGGGGTGGGTAAGACCACTACCGCCGTGAACCTCGCTGCCGGGCTGGCTCTCGCCGAACGTCGTACCCTCCTAATCGACTTGGATCCCCAGGGTAATGCGACAACCGGGCTTGGAGTTGATAAGAACTCGCTCCAGAGAACCATCTACCATGTCCTTCTCGAGGGGATCAGAGTCGAAGAGGCCAGAATCAAGACGGATATGGACTTTCTCGAGCTGGTGTCGGCCGACATCGACCTCGTTGGGGCCGAAATCGAGTTGGTGACAATGGACGACCGCGAGAGGCGACTCAAAGAGGCCCTGGCGTCTGTGAAGGATGGCTACGACTTCATCATTATCGATTGCCCCCCTTCCCTGGGTCTCCTAACCCTCAATGCCTTGACGGCTGCAGACCGGGCGCTTGTGCCACTCCAGTGCGAGTACTACTCGATGGAAGGGCTGGCCCACATCCTTCGCACCATCGGATTGGTCAGAGAGAAGCTCAATCCTAGGTTGGAGATCGAGGGGGTAGTTCTGACCATGTTCGATGGCCGGACCAGCCTGTCCTCCCAGGTCAAGAGCGAGGTCCAGGAACACTTGGGAAGCCAGGTCATGCAGACCATAATCCCGAGGAACATACGGATCACCGAGGCGCCGAGCCATGGTAAGCCGATCATGCTTTACGATCTGCGCTCTCCAGGATCTTCGGCCTATCTTGAGCTGACCAAGGAGGTGCTTTCCCATGAATGCTAAGCATGGCCTAGGGCGGGGCCTGGGGGCTCTCTTATCCTCCTCCCCTTCCACTCCGACTGAGACGGTGGCCTCCAAGGTTCAGGAACTGCCCATCGACAGCATAGTTGCCAATCCGTGGCAACCTAGAAAAGCCTTTGATGAGAATAGTTTACAGGATCTTTCGCAGTCCTTGAAGCGTTCCGGTGTGCTCCAGCCCGTTGTCGTACGGCGCCATGGCCAGCAATTCCAGATCGTCTTCGGGGAACGGCGATGGCGGGCTGCCAAGATGGCGGGCTTGAGCCACATCCCTGCCGTGATCCGTGAAGCCACCAATGCCGAGACGCTCGAGCTCGCGCTTGTCGAGAACCTGCTTCGCGAAGATCTCAATCCGATGGAAGAGGCGGAAGCCTATCAGCGGCTTCTCACCGAGTTCGCGTGGACGCAGGAACAGCTCGGCCAGCGCGTCGGCAAGGACCGCAGCAGTGTTGCCAACTGCCTGCGCCTGCTCAGGCTCCCCGAGCTGATCCAGGCCGATCTTCGCGCTGGGCGGCTGACCATGGGCCACGCGCGCGCGCTCCTCTCGCTCGGCTCCCCTGCCGAACAGCTCAAGCTTCGCGGGGAGATCCTCGCCCACTCCTGGTCGGTGCGCGCGACGGAGGAAGGCGTCCGGCGCAAGCAGCGCCAGGCCCCTCGCCGCGCCGGGCGCCGCTCGGCGGAGCTCGCCGCCCTCGAGGATTCGCTGCGGGAGGCCCTCGCCACGCGCGTGCGGCTCGTCGGCACCGAGCGCGCCGGCCGCATCGAGATCACGTACACCTCCGCCGAGGACCTCGGACGCCTGACCGTGCTGATCGCCGGTCGCCGCGGGTAGCTCGCGTAGACTGGATTCATGGCCGAGCGCATCGTCGTCGGACTTTCGGGAGGAGTCGATTCCTCCGTCGCAGCCGCGGTCCTCGTCGAGCAGGGCTTTGACGTCGTGGGCGTCACGCTGCGCGTGTGGCCGTGGCGACAGCCCCAGGACACGGCGCAGCGCTTCGGCAGCTGCTGCTCGCCCGCGACGGTGGACGACGCGCGGCAGGTCGCTCGGCGGCTCGGCATCCCCTACTACCTCCTGAACAGCGAGGCGGAGTTCGACCGGACGGTGATCGACGACTTCGCGCGAGAGTACGAGGCGGGTCGGACGCCCGTGCCGTGCACCGTCTGCAACCGCGACGTCAAGTTCGGCTCGCTGCTCGAGCGGGCGCGCGCCTGGGACGCCGGTGCGGTGGCCACGGGGCACTACGCACGCATCACGCGCGATCTGGCGACGGGCCGGCATCTGCTCTGGCGCGGCGTCGACACCCGGAAGGACCAGTCGGATTTTCTCTGGCCGCTTTCGCAGTCCCAGCTCGGCGCCGCGCGCTTTCCCGTGGGCGGGCTCACGAAGGCGGAGGTGCGCGACCGCGCGCGCGCGCTGGGACTCGCCACCGCCGACAAGCCGGAGAGTCAGGAGATCTGTTTCATCCCGGACGACGACTATCGCGGGTTTCTCCGCCGGCGCATCCCGCAGGCCTTCAGGCCGGGCCCGATCGTGGACGGAAGCGGTCGGGTGCTGGGCCAGCACGAGGGGCTGGCAGCCTTCACCGTCGGCCAGCGCCGCGGCCTGGGGCTCGCGACCGGGCGCACGCTCTACGTCACCGCGCTCGATGCGGCCCGCAACGCCGTCGTCGTGGGCGAGGCGCGGGAGGTCGAGGTGGACACGCTCGTGGCCGAGCAGGTCAATTGGATCGCCATCGATCGGCTCGAGGGTCCGCTCGAGGTCACGGCCCAGATTCGCCATCGCCACACGCCCGCTCCCGCGACCGTTCGGCCATGCGGGCAGGGGGTCCTAGTGCGATTCGAGGCGCCGCAGTGGGCTCCGGCCCCGGGTCAGTCCGTCGTCTTCTACCAGGGCGACCTCGTCATAGGCGGCGGCATCATCGCGGCCCTGAGGGCCGAAGCCGCTTGACAGTTTTCCTCTCCGCGTGATAGACGTTTAGCGTTTGTCCCTTATTTCACAACGTCTCGCAGCAGGAGAACTCACGATGCGTCGTCGCTTGGCCATTGCATCCTTCTGGGCCATCGCCTGCTCCCTTGCGGATCTCCTGCCTGCAGCAGCCTTTGCCTCAGGCGGGGAAGAGGGCGGGCTCATCAGCCTCGACTGGTCGCTGCTCATCCAGGCGGTCAACTTCCTCCTCCTGCTGGTCCTGCTGACCAAGCTGCTCTACCGGCCGCTTCTGGCGAAGATGAACGAGCGCACCCAGGCCATCCA
>JBOGJN010000231.1:0-2218 GCA_050745445.1 Thermoanaerobaculia bacterium | reverse complement strand
GGTCTATACGGTGCTGGAAGACATCGAAGAGAAGTCCGCGCGGGCGAGCGCCTGCTGCGCCCGCTGAGGAGGGAAGACCGCGTGTCCGAAAAGCCGCTTCGCGTGCTCTTCATCTGCACCGGCAACTCGGCGCGCTCCCAGATGGCGGAGGCGATTCTCCGCCATCTTTCGCGCGGGCGAATCGAGGTCGCGAGCGCCGGCAGTCACCCGCGCCTGGAGATTCACCCGATGGCGCGTGAGGCCGTCGCGAAGATCTTGCAGATCGAGATGAGTGGCCAGTATCCGAAGGGCTTCGACGGCTTCCTCTCGCAGCGCTTCGACTACGTAATTTCCGTCTGCGACCGGGCCGCGGAGTTCTGCCCCATCTTTCCGGGCCATCCGACACGGATTCGGTGGAGCCTCGATGACCCGGCCGAAGCCCGGGCAACGGACGACGAGAAACGCCGCGCCTTCGAGCGGACGGCCAGGGACCTCGTACAGCGGATTCGCATCTGGATGTCGCTGCCCGCGGTCTCTTCGCGCACCGGCGTCGATCCGGTCGGGCACGCAATCTAGCGTCTTCACGGCCTTTGGGAGGCCGCCCTCACTTCGGCTTGAAGTCGAGAGCCGCCGAATTCATGCAGTAGCGCTGGCCCGTCGGCTCCGGGCCGTCCTCGAAGACGTGCCCCAGGTGCCCGCCGCAGCCTCTGCAGAGGACCTCCGTGCGCGCCATGAGCAGGCCGCGGTCGTCCTCGGTGGCGACGCTGCCGGGCGCAACCGGTTCCCAGAAGCTCGGCCAACCCGTTCCGGAGTCAAACTTCGTCTCCGAAGAGAAGAGCGGCTGGCCGCAGCCCGCGCACCGGTACTCGCCGGGAGCGTGGTTATCGCAGTACTTGCCCGAAAAGGCCCGCTCGGTGTCCTTCTCTCGAAGAACCCGGTATTGCTCCGGCGTCAGCGTCTTGCGCCACTCGGTATCGGTCTTCTCGATGCGGTCGTTCTTCGTTTCCGCCATCGTTCGAATCTACCACCGCGCATCTCGAGCAGCACCGTGAGAGAGGCCACTGGGCTCAAGTCAGCACCACGTCTCACAGGTCGAGCCCGTCGAGTTGCGTCAGCCGCGCGATGACGGTGTCGCCCGGACAGCAGGCCCTCCTGTTGCTCGGCGAGCCTTCGGCGCGGAGCCAGATGTGCCGCATTCCCAACTCCCGCGCGCCCGCCATGTCCCGGCGAAGGGAATCGCCGACGAAGACGGCCTGCGCCGGATCCGCTCCGAGAGCGTCGAGTGCCGCCCGAAAAATCCTCGGGTCCGGCTTCTTGAAGCCCACGCGTGCCGAGTCCACGGCCACGCCGATTGAGGGCGTCAACCCGGTCTCGTCGCAAACAGCCGCGAGGTTTCCGTAGAAGTTGGAAACGACTCCGAGCCTGTACCGGGCACAGAGGCGAGAAAGCAGGGCTGCGCTTGCGGCGAGCTGCCGGAGGGCCTGGTCGGCGAAGCGATTGCCGATCCTCCGGGCGAGAGAATTTTCTTGTCCCAGTCCGGCCGCCAGTCCCTGCGCCACCGCCCGCACGGTGTCGCGAAAGCCGCAATCGGCGGGCAGCGTCCCCTCCAGGGAGTCTGTCGCTCGGTAGAAGGCACGGTCGAACTCCGCTGGCGCCGCGGAAATGCCCTCCTCGCGGGCCAGGCTGTAGAAGCGATCCTTCCAGGGGATGCCGTCTGAGTCCAGAGTGCCGCCGAAGTCGAAGAGCAGGACCGAAGCCGATTCAATCTTTCCTTGCGAAGGCATCGCGTGCCGTCAGCATATCAACGCGACCGCCGCGGCCACGAAAACGGGTGGGTTCGAACCCGGGCGAAGAGATCAGGTTAAGCTCTCACGGGGATGGCCGAGAAGACCCGACACGCTCTGCCTTCGCGGCGGCAGTTTCTGGCGCGCGTCGCCAGCAGCGGCCTCGTCGCTTTCTCTATCGTGGCGATTCTGCTGGCGCCCATCGCCCATCGCTTTCTCCACCGCTTTCACATCGAGATCGGTGCCGATCGGGATTGACCGGAGCTGCATGATCGAAAGCTCGAGGCGGATAGCTGTTCTCAAGGCCGTGGTGGCGCTCGCGGGGGCTGTGCTCATGGCCCTCGAGATTCTGGGATCACGCGTGCTGGCACCGAGCTACGGATCGTCGGTCTACGTCTGGGGGAGCCTCATCTCGACGTTTCTGGCGGCGCTGGCGATCGGTTACGCTCTGGGCG
>JBOGJN010000230.1:0-3915 GCA_050745445.1 Thermoanaerobaculia bacterium | reverse complement strand
TGGCGGGAGCGGCGGCCCCGAGGCGGTAGCCGCTGCCCGCGGCCTTTGCTATGCTCTCCCTGCCTGATGCCCGTCCCCGAGACAGACCGCCGGGCCCCGGGTCTTCCCGATAAGCTCGCGCCCCTTTCCGCTCTCGCGCGCGACCTGCGCTGGACCTGGCGCCCTGACCTCAAGGCGCTCTTTTCCGCGATTCACCGCGAGACCTGGAGGAAGGTCCGGGGCAACGCGCTCGCGTTTCTGTCCGCGGTCCCCGCCGAGCATCTCACCCGCGCGGCGGAGGATCCGGCGTATCAGGCGCGCTTGTCCGAGGCTCTCGCCGGACTCGCTGCCGAGGACGCGGCGGAGCCCGATCATCCGGCCGCGAGTCAGATGGCTTCGCGCGGCGAGCGCGTCGCGTACTTTTCGGCCGAGTTCGGCCTGACAGACACCCTTCCGATTTACGCCGGGGGCCTGGGTGTCCTGGCCGGCGATCACCTGAAGTCCTCGAGCGATCTGGCCGTCCCGTTGGTCGGCGTCGGGCTCTTCTACCGCGAAGGGTACTTTCGCCAGCGTCTCGACCCGCACGGCCGCCAGCAGGAGGAGAACCCGGTTTTGGATCCCGAGGAGCTGCCGCTTCTGGTTCCGGAGGTTCCCGGCGGGGGCGCGCCGGTTGTGACCGTTCCGATCGCGGGCCGCGAGGTCCGGCTCCTGATCCGGCTCGCGCGCGTCGGGCGCGTGCCGCTGCTGCTGCTGGACGCGAACCTGCCGGAGAACGATCCGGCGGACCGCGACATCACGTCGCGGCTCTA
This sequence comes from Thermoanaerobaculia bacterium, assembly GCA_050745445.1. GTDB lineage: Bacteria > Acidobacteriota > Thermoanaerobaculia > UBA5066 > Gp7-AA6 > JBOGJN01. The sequence goes on along the minus strand of JBOGJN010000230.1, from coordinate 3,127 downwards.
CGGCGGAGACCAGGAGAACCGCATCCGGCAGGAGATCGTGCTCGGGATCGGAGGGCTGCGGGCGCTCGACCGGCTCAATCTGCGGCCCACGGTCCGCCACATGAACGAGGGGCACGCCGCGTTTGTCGCTCTGGAGAGGATCCGGCAGTTGATCCGCGAGGAGAATCTGTCGTTTGCGGAGGCGCGGGAACTTGCGGCGGCGGGCAACGTCTTCACGACACACACGCCGGTTCCCGCGGGTCTCGACCGCTTCTCGCGGGAGATGCTCTTGCAGCACCTCGGCCGCTACCTGGAGGAGCTCCAGATCCCCTTCGAGGATTTCGTCCGGCTCGGTAATGAGGTTCCCGACGAGGACGTGGAGTTCTTCTCGATGGCGGCGTTCGCCTTGCGTCTCTCGGCGCACGCCAACGCGGTCTCTCAGCTGCACGCGCGGGTCGCGCGGCAGCTCTGGAGCCGGATGATGCCGGCGCTGCCTCCCGAAGAGGTTCCGATCCACCCGATCACCAATGGCGTTCACCCGGCGACCTGGACCGCGCCGGAGATCGCGTCGTTGCGGGTGGCTGAAAACGCCGAAGGCCTCGACCGCGCCGAGTTCTGGCGCCGGCACGAGGGGCTTCGGGCCCGCCTGGTGCGGCGCTGTCGGCAGAACCTGGTCGAGCTCGAGGGGGAGAGGGGAGCAAGCCCGGTCGAGATCGAGGCGGCGGCCGGCGCGCTCGATCCCGAGGCGCTGACGATCGGGTTCGCCCGGCGGTTCGCGACCTACAAGCGGGCCGCGCTCATCTTCCGGGATCCCGAAAGGCTCGCGCGCCTGCTCCACCAGCCGGGCCGCCCCGTCCAGCTGATCTTCGCGGGAAAGGCTCATCCGCAGGATGAGCCGGGCAAGGAGATGATGCACGCCGTCGTCCGCTTCACGCGGTTGCCGGAGTTCCGCGGCAAGGTCGTTTTTCTCCCCGAGTACGGGCTTTCGCTCGCGCGGGCCCTGGTGGCCGGCTGCGACGTTTGGTTGAACAACCCCATCCGGCCGCTCGAGGCTTCCGGGACCTCGGGGATGAAGGCGGCCCTGAACGGCGCGCTGAATCTCTCGGTCCTGGACGGGTGGTGGGACGAGGCGCCGTATGAGCAGGCCGGCTTTGCGATCGGTGAGGCGCGCGATCACGCCGAAGAAGAAGAGGTGGCCCGGGCTCTTTATCAGGTGCTGGAGAGCGACGTGATCCCGCTCTTCTTCGAGCGGGACGCGCAGGGGTTGCCGGCGCGCTGGATCCAGAAGATGGTCCAGAGCGCCTCGCAGATCGCGCGCCTTTTCTCCTCCGACCGGATGGTGACGGAGTACCTGGAGTTCTGTTACTGGCCGGCGGCCGAGCGGATCCGCTCGCTCTCCGAGCGCGCGGCGGCCGCCCGCACGCCCGCGCCGTCCGGTCTGCGGGAATGAGGCTTTCCCTTGCCCATGACGGCCCGCCGCGCAGGCCTGCTTCTCCACCCAACATCGCTGCCCGGCCGCTTCGGCATCGGTGATCTGGGCCCACAGGCCGAGCGGTTTCTAGCCTGGGCAGAGAAGGCCGGACAAACTCTCTGGCAGTTGCTGCCTCTTGTTCCGACCGGTCTCCACGACTCGCCCTACGGAGGGGCGTCCGCCTTCGCGGGCAATCCGCTCCTGATTTCCCCCGAACGGCTCGTCGAAGAAGGCTTTCTTCCTGAGGCTGGGCTTGCGGGGGTCCCGCGCCTGCCGAGGACCCGCGTCGCCTATCCGGCGGTCCGCCGCTGGAAGGAGGGGCTGCTGCGACTCTCCTGGGAACATTTCCTCTTGAAGGGCGCCGGGCGGGCCCGGGGTGACTTCGATCGATTCCGAACCGCGCGGGAGCAGTCCGAGTGGTTACCGGACTGGGCGCTCTTTGCGGCGCTCAAGAGGGGTCGCGGGAGCTGGCTGTCCTGGGGAGATCGCTTGTCTCTTCGCAGACCCGAGGCGCTGGCCGCGGCCAGAAGCGAGCTGACCGACGAAATCGCTTACCAGGAGTACGTCCAGTTCCTGTTCTTCCGGCAGTGGGCTCGGATCAAGGCGGCGGCGAACCGACGCGGGATCGCGATCGTCGGGGACATCCCCCTCTACGTGGCCCACGACAGCGCCGATGTCTGGGTCCAGAGAGAGTTCTTCGCTCTCGACGCGGCCGGCCGGCCGGAGCTCGTCGCGGGTGTTCCCCCCGACTATTTCAGCCCCGACGGCCAGCTCTGGGGATATCCCCTTTACCGCTGGGATCGGATGGAGGCCGGTCGATTTGCCTGGTGGGTCTCGCGGATCCGCCTGGGCCTTTCCCTGTTCGATGTTCTCCGCATCGACCACTTCCGAGGCCTGGCGGCCTGCTGGGCGGTCCCCGCCAGCGACGAGACGGCCCGCAACGGCCGATGGATGCCGGTGCCGGGAGAGAAGCTCTTGCGCACCGTGCGCGAGACGTTTCCGCATGCTTCCTTCGTGGCCGAGGATCTCGGCACGATCACGCGGGACGTACGCGAGCTGGCCGATCGACTCGGCATCCCCGGAATGAAGGTGCTGCAGTTCGCCTTCTCGGAAGACGACAGCGTCTATCTGCCGCACCGCCATGTTCGCAACTGCGTGGTCTATACCGGCACGCACGACAATGACACGGCCCGAGGGTGGTTCGCCGGCCTGAGGAAGGCGGAGAAAGAGAGGGTTCTCGGTTATCTGGGGGGCAGCGGAGACGCAATCGAGTGGGATCTGATCCGGGCCGCCTACGGCTCGGTCGCCGACTCGGCGATCGTCCCGCTTCAGGATGTCTTCGGCCTGGGAAGCAAGGCGCGGATGAATACCCCCGGTAGGGCGCAGGGGAACTGGAGCTGGAGGGCGCGGCCCGAGCAGTTTACGGAGAGACGGGCTGCGCGGCTGCGGCGGCTCGTGGAGATCACGGGGCGATCGGGGTTGGGCGAGAACTGAACGAGCCTAAGCCGGAACGCCGCCAAGTGTACGGTGCAGGAGGGTCAGCGTCTCTTCCCAGGCCACCTTCGAGGCGTGGATGCGGTAGCTGTCGCGGTCGGAGCAGAAGAAGTCGTGGCCGGCCTCGGGGAAGACCTCGATGCGAAAGTCCTTGCCGAGTCTGGCGAGGCGTTCCCGGATCCG
>JBOGJN010000229.1:0-6349 GCA_050745445.1 Thermoanaerobaculia bacterium | reverse complement strand
GAGGTGCATCTGCCCCATGTCGGGCACAAGCTCCTTGGGAAAGCGTCCCTCGTAGGCGGCCTCTTCGATGATCGGGAGGACCCGCTCTTCCACCCAGCCGCGGACGGTGTCTCGGACCAGACGCTGTTCCTCGGTCAGGAGCGACTCGACATCGAGGTAGTCCACCCCCGCAGATGCCATAGGGGAGCGGATGCTATCGCATTCGGCGTTAGCCGTAAGCCGGTAGCTAAGCCGTCTCCATCGAACCACCTCGGCTCACGGTTTACGGCTCACGGCTTACGACGCTTTGATTTAGACTTGGGCGAGAATCATGAGCATCTTCGCCGGGGGCTCGGCCTACAGCATGGTGCAGAGCATCGCGGATGGGTACATCATCGCGACGGAACTGACATTCAAGAAGTTCGCGGCGCCGGACTTTCAGGCCTTCCTTTTCGAGATCGACAAGCTCTTGCGGGAGATCCGCGGCGCCCAGGCGGCCACCGACGACGTGCAGGGCGTACAGACCCGTCAGCGGCGGATGCAAAGGCTCCAGCAGGCGCTGACCATCGCCAACAACGTGCGCTCCCGGCGGCGTTGAAGAGGAGCGTGGCCGGACGCGCTCGCAAAACCATATAATCCCCGGCCTTTATGGCTGCGACGGCGATCTCTCACATCGGCGAGAAAGCGGGCGGCTCCGCGACCGTCCAGGGGTGGCTTTACGCCAAGCGTTCCTCCGGGAAGATCCAGTTTCTGATCGTCCGGGACGGGACGGGGTACCTGCAGACGGTCGTCGCGAAGGCCAAGGTCCCGCCGCCCGCCTGGGAGGCCGCGGAGAAAGCCGCGCAGGAGTGCTCGCTCTCCGTCACCGGCGTCGTCTCCGCGGACAAACGCGCGCCCGGCGGCTACGAAATGAACGTCTCGAACCTGGCGATCCTGGGGCCCTCGGAGAACTATCCCGTCACGCCCAAGGAGCACGGCGTGGATTTCCTGATGTCGCTGCGTCATCTCTGGATGCGCTCCTCGCAGCAGCATGCCGTCCTGCGCGTGCGCTCGGAGATCGAACAGGCAATCCGCGACTTCTTCTACGAGCGCGAGTTTGTGCTGGTGGATTCGCCCATCCTGACGGGTTCCTCGGTCGAGGGAACGTCCACGCTTTTCGAGACCGACTATTTTGGCGAGAAGGCGTATCTCTCCCAGTCGGGGCAGCTGTATCTGGAGCCCGCGGCCGCGGCGTTTGGGAAGGTTTATTGCTTCGGGCCGACCTTTCGGGCGGAGAAGTCGAAGACGCGGCGGCATCTGACCGAGTTCTGGATGGTCGAGCCGGAGGTGGCGTTCCTGGAGTTCGAGGGGCTTTGCGAGCTGGCCGAGGACTTCGTGGTCTCTCTGATCGGCCGGGCCCTGGATCGCTGCCGCGAGGACCTGAAGGTTCTCCGGCGCGACACCTCGAAGCTCGAAGCCGTCTCCAAGCCCTTCCCGCGCGTGACCTACCGGCAGGCCATCGCGACGCTGGCCGGCAAGGGGTTCGCCATCAAGTTCGGCGAGGACCTCGGCGCCGATGAGGAGACCGCGCTCGTGGCGGAGGCGACCCGGCCGCTGATCGTCTCCCGTTTCCCGAAGGTCATCAAGTCCTTCTACATGCAGCCCGACCCGGAGGATCCGGATGTCGTGCTCGGCCTGGACATGCTGGCGCCCGAAGGGTACGGAGAGATCATCGGCGGCTCGCAGCGGATCCACGATCTGGCGCTCCTGGTCCAGCGGCTTGAAGAACACAAGCTGCCCCGAGAAGCCTACGAGTGGTATCTGGACGTGCGCCGCTATGGGACCTTTCCCCACTCGGGGTTCGGGATGGGTCTCGAGCGTTTCGTGGCCTGGGTCTGCGGCATTCACCATTTGAGAGAAGCCATTCCCTATCCGAGAACCCTAAAGCGCATTTATCCTTAGGAGATTGGTGATTTGTGATTGGTGATTTGTGATTACCTCGGACTTGTCGGCCCTGTTCACAAATCACAAATCACAATTCACAACTTGGTGATCGAGCGTTGCCGTGACTGAAAGAAAGCCTCTCCCTGTCGGCGTCGTTTCCCTTGGTTGCGCCAAGAACCTGGTGGACACCGAGGTCATGCTGGGGCATCTGGCCCGCGCGGGGCACTCGATCGTGCCCGACGCGCAGGCGCGGGTGGTCCTGGTCAACACCTGCGGCTTCATTGACAGGGCCAAGGAGGAGTCCGTCGAGGCGATCCTGGAGCAGGTGGAAAGAAAGAGGCGCGGCGAGATCGACCGCGTCATTGTGGCCGGATGCATGGTGCAAAAATACGGCCGGGAGCTCGCGGAGGAGATCCCTGAGGTGGACGCCTTCCTGGGCTTAGACGAGCTCGAGCAGGCCCCCGCTGCCGCCGCGGGCCTTCCGAGCCTGCCACGCTACACGGAAAAGCCGCTGGCCACACGGCTCTACGACGAGGCGGCGCCGCGTTTTCTGTCGAGGCGGCGCGGCTACGCGTACTTGAAGATCGGGGAAGGGTGTGACAACCCTTGCTCCTTCTGCACGATTCCGCAGATGCGGGGCCGCCAGAGGAGCCGTCCGATCGAGTCCCTGGCGGCCGAGGCGAAATCGCTCGAGGCTCAGGGAATCTCCGAGCTGGTCTTGATCTCGCAGGACACGACGCGGTACGGGGAGGACCTCGGCATGAAGAGGAAGGGCCTGGCGCTGCTGGTCGAGCGCCTGCTCGGGGAGACGAGCTTTCCCTGGATCCGCTTTCTCTATGCGTATCCCAAGACGCTGGACGACTCCGTGCTGGATCTCATGGCCCGGCAACCGCGCTTCCTGCCGTACGTGGATATCCCTCTGCAGCACGTCTCCCGCCCGATCCTTGCGAAGATGCGCCGGGGAGGCGACGCGACTTCGTACCTGCGGATGATCGAGCGGATGCGGGAGAGGGTCGGCGCCATCGCCATCCGGACGACCTTCATCGTGGGCTTTCCGGGAGAAGGGGAAGCGGAGTTTACCGAGCTCTGCGAGTTTGTGCGACGGGCGGATTTTGACAACCTCGGGGCCTTTACCTATTCGCCCGAGCCCGGGTCCGGCTCCGAGCCGCTGGGGGATCCCGTCGCGCCCGAGGAGAAGGAGCGGCGCAAAGCCTTCCTGCTCGCCCTCCAGCAGCCGATTGCCCGCCGCAAGAACCGCGCCTTGAAGGGGCGCGTCGTCGAGGCGATCGTCGAAGGCCCGTGCGAGGAGACCGCAGACCTGTTGGAAGGCCGGATCCGCTCGCAGGCGCCCGAGATCGACGGGAGGCTCCTGATCAACGATGCGGGAGGACAAACGGTCCAGTCGGGTCAGATCGTGAATGTGAGAATCACCGAGACGTACGATTACGACCTCGTGGGAGGGGTCGTCGATTAAGAATTGAATCATTCATCCATTGATTCATCGGTTCATTGGGGCGATCAACCTTTCAATGACTCAAAGACTCGATGATTCGATTTTCTTGATGCACGTAGTCAGAGACCCGCTACGAGCCTCCGATCTGCCTCGAGGCAGTGTTGCCACGGTCGGCAACTTCGACGGTGTGCATCTGGGGCACCGCCGGATCCTCGATGCCGTGGTCGCCCGGGCAAAGGAGATCGGCCGCCTTTCCCTCGCCGTCACCTTCGAGCCCCATCCGCTGGCCGTCTTGCGGCCAGATCACGCCCCTCGCAGGCTCCAGACGTTGCGGCAGAAGGAGGAGGCGATCGAGGCGCTTGGTCTCGACACGCTCCTCGTGATCCCCTTCACACGGGACTTCTCGCTGACCGAGCCGGAGGACTTCGTCCGCGGTTTTCTGGGAGACAGGCTAAACGTCTCGGAGCTCTTTCTCGGCCAGCACTTCGCGTTCGGACGAGGCAAGCGCGGGGACCTGACCCTCTTGAAGCGCATGGGGCCCGAGTGCGGGTTCCTCGCCGCCGGAGTCGAGGAGGTGTTTTTCGAGGGGCAGCCGGTCTCCTCCACGCGGATCCGCGACGCCATCGCGCGCGGAGACGTATCGCAGGCCAACGCCATGCTCGGCCGGGAGTACGAGCTCGACGGCATCGTCTCGAAGGGCGAACGCGTGGGGCAAAAGATCGGATACCCGACGATCAACCTGGCGTCCGAGAACGACCTGCCGCCGGCGGACGGCGTCTACGTGACGAGAATCGAGATTCGATCTTTCGGCCGGCGCTTCGACTGCGTGACCAACATCGGCAGGCGTCCCACCCTCTACGAGGACTGCGCGACCACCATCGAGACCTACGTCCTCGATTTTTCAGCCGACGTCTACGGAGAGAAGGTCCGGCTCTTTTTCTTCGACAGGCTGCGCGAGGAGCGCAAGTTCCCCTCCGCCATGGCGCTGACGGAACAGATCGGCCGGGACATCGAGGCGACGCGGCAGTACTTCGCCGGGAAACGGGAAACGGGAAACGGGAAACGATAAACAGGTCCCGAGCCAGTAGTCCGTCTCTCCGCGACTCCCGATTCCCGTTTGTCGATTCCCGTCCTTAGGAGGCCCCGGCCCTCTGGACTCTAGCTCCGGCCGTTGCTCGCCGGCGCACGAGGAAGCGAACGGCACCGAGCAGCACGAGCGCGCCCCCGAGACTGGTGACGATCGTCGCCCCGGTGGGCAGGTCCCAGAGGAAAGAGAAATAGACACCCGCGGCCGAGACCACGGCCCCCATGCTCCAGCCGATCGCGAGCCTCACACCGAGTCTCTCCGAGAAGAGCATGGCCGACACGGCCGGGACGATGAGGTACGAGAACACGAGGAGCACGCCGGCGATCGCCACCGACGACGTGACCACGAAACCGAACGAGAGGTAGAACAGGAAGTCCCAGAGACGGATGGAGAGCCCCTGCCGCTCGGCCTCCGGCTCGTTCATGGAGATGAGCAGAAACTTCTTCCGCAAGGCGAAATGGAAGGCCCCCATGAGGGCGAAGAGGGCCGCCGTCCGGGCAAGCTCCGGCCACGACACGGACAGAATGTTCCCGACGAGCATCTCCTTCAGGTGCTCCGTCTCGCCCGTCACCTTCGACATCGCCAGGATCGAGGCCGCTGCGGCGACGGCGTAGGCGATGCCGATGATGGCCTCCTGGGGAATGCGAGTGCTCCGATGGACCCGGGAGAACGCAAAGACCGCGGCTCCGATGAACGCGAAAACGAGGGAGAAGACGTACCCCGCCCGGGAATGCGGGCCGTAACCGAACAGCACGCCGATCGTGGTGCCGAGGGCCGCGATCTGCGCGAGAGAGAGGTCCACGAAGATGACGCCTCTCTCGACGACGTGGACGCCCAGGTACGCCAGCATCCCGGTCAGGATGAGACCGGCGACGAACGCGGGGAGAAGAACGTCGAATACCGTCATGGCCTGGCCCCCTTCTGCGCGGCGAGCGTGTCTACCAGCAGTTTCACGTCGTAGTCGAAGAGCGCGATGTAGTCCTTCGCCTCCGGCACGCCGCCCACGGAAGGAACGAACGTCAGCAGTTGCGCTCCCGTCTTCTCCGCGACGGTCTTCGGGGTCTTCTGATCGAAATAGGGTTCGATCAGGATGACCGGGATCTTCTTCTCGCGCATCATGTTGATCAACTGGAGGATGTGGGAGGGGGAGGGCGGAATGCCGGGCTTGGGCTCGACATAGCCGGCCGCGACGAGTCGGAAGCGCTTCAGAAAGTTCGGCCAGGAGTTGTGGTAGGTCACGACCTCGGTGCCCGCATACGGCGCGAGTGCCGCCTCCCAGCGCTTCTCTCCCTCGGCGAGCTTCACCTCGAAGGCGGCGAGATTGGCCTGGTAGTCGGAGGCTCCGGCCGGGTCGAGCCTGGCGAGGCGCTCGGCGATTGCCCTCGCGCTGATGCGGCCATTGCCGGGATCGAGCCAGAAGTGCGGATTGCCGAAGGGATGCACGTCGCCCATCGCGCGGGTCACGACACCGGTCGGACGCTCGAGGATGTCGCAGCCTACCGAGGCGTCGAGATAGCCCTGGGCGCCGGGCCGGATCTTCTCATTGCGGCTCTGGTCCACGAGGGGTGGGAGGTACCCGACCTCGAGCTCGAGTCCCGCCACGATCAGAAGATCCGCCTTCGCGAGCTTCAGGACGAAGGAGGGCTTCGGCTCGACGAAGTGAGGATCCTGATACCCCTTCGCCAGCGCGAAGGTCTCGACGCGCTTGCCGCCCACCGCGTCGGCGATCGAGGCGAAGTCCTGGATGCTCGTAACGACATGAACGGTCGCCAGCGCGGGCGAGGCCAGGAGCAGAAGAACCGGGAGCAGAAAGGGTCTTTTCATTTTTCTTGCCTCAAAAAGGATGGGCGCCGTGAGCGCCGATTGCGAATTGGATCTGGAGGAAGGCTTCGTTGGCCTTGATCCCT
>JBOGJN010000228.1:0-1602 GCA_050745445.1 Thermoanaerobaculia bacterium | reverse complement strand
AGCCCGGAATGAGAGTTCTGGTCGCGGAGGGCGACGAAGGGACGCTCCGCGAGCTTGAGGCCTCACTCCAGAAGTGGGGCTACGAGGTCGTTCTCGCCCGCAACGGATCGGACGCCTGGCGCGTGCTCGAGGGGCCAGACGCTCCGAAGATCGCGATTCTCGCGTGGAAGATGCCGAGCGGCCACGGAATCGAGATCTGCCGCCGCTGGCGCGTCAAGCCCGGCGCGCCCTCCACACACATCCTGATGCTCCTCGAGGAAGGCAGAGGCGAGGATCTTCTGGAAGGCCTGAACGCCGGGGCGGATGATTTTCTGCGAAAGCCGCTCGACCATCGGGAGCTGAAGGCGCGTCTGCGGACGGGTGCGCGGATCATGGAGCTCGAGCAGGGGCTTCGGGAATCGCAAGACGCGTTACGCGTCCAGTCCACGCAGGACCCCCTGACGGGGGCCTGGAATCGCCCGGCGATTCTCGACTTTCTTGGACGCGAGTTCGCACGGGCTTCGCGGGAGCGGGCGTTTGTGGCCGTGTTGCTCGCGGATCTCGACCGTTTCCGCAAATTGAACGACCAGTATGGCCCGGCCGCCGGAGACGACGTGCTACGCGAGGCGGTCCGGCGCATGCGCGCCTCGGTGCGGGCCTACGACGCGGTGGGGCGTTACGGGGGCGAGGAGTTTCTGCTCGTGCTTCCCGGGACAGACGGGCTGACCGGTCTCTACATCGCCGAGAGAATCCGTGAGACCGTCGGAAAGAAACCGATCGAAAGCTCTGGCGAACAGATCTCCGTGACGGTGAGCCTGGGTGTGGCGGCCGTCGGAAAAGACGAAGACACCGACCCTCTCGTGCTGTTGCGCGCGGCGGATCTGGCGCTCTCGCGGGCAAAGAGCGCGGGGCGCAACCGCTGCGCGCTCGCGGCCGAGGGCGACATGACCATCGAGACCAGCCCGCAGGAGGACTGAAGACTCGGTCGCGGGTCGGCGCTGGTCCCGGCTTCGGGGTTCGCGGGGTGGGCGTGATGACGTGATAGCATTCGATCCAGCTCGCCCAGCGCCAAGTGCTGTAGAGTTCCCCGGATTGAGCCGCCCATAGCGGCAAGGAGGAGGAAGATGAAAGCTGTCATTGCTGGTTTTGCCACGGTTCTGCTTGTCGCGGCGACCGTCCGCGCCCAGGAGCCCCCGAAGCCCGCCCCGGAGCTGGCGCAGCTCAAGGTCTTCGAGGGAAGCTGGATGTGCGAGGGCAACTCCCCGGCCGGCCCCTTCGGGCCCGCCCACAAGACGCGCAGCGCCTGGCAGACGAAGCTCGATCTAGACGGTTTCTGGTACACGGGCACGGTCACCGAGATGAACACCCCGGAGAACCCGCACCCGGTGAGGGGGATGTTCCATGAGGGCTATGACGGCGCCGCCAAGCAGTTCCTCATGATCTGGGTGGACAACTTTGGGACCTGGGCAACCGAGACCTCGCCCGGTTGGCAGGGTGACACCATGGTGTTCACCGGCGACCAGAACGTGATGGGCGAGAAAGCTACCGCCCGCGACACCTTCGTAAAGAAGGGCAACACGGAGGTGACCCATCGCTACGACCTGAACATGAAGGGTCAGTGGA
>JBOGJN010000227.1:0-34872 GCA_050745445.1 Thermoanaerobaculia bacterium | reverse complement strand
CTACGACACAACGTTATTATTTTTATAGAGATCGAGAATGCGATCAATCGTGAGCCGCGCAGCTAGCAGGGTACTGAAGAAATGGCCTTTGGGGGCCGTACGTGTTGATCTTTCCGGTTCATGAGTTCAGTTGCGGGATTTAGAGAGTGGAAATGAGCTCCACGAGCTCGACTTTTGGTCCGTGTTTTCGATCGGTCGGGGCAGTCGGCCTTCCATTCTCATCCGCTCTGGAGCTGGAGCCGCGCTATCCGGACCAGGTTGTAGGCGGTCATGGCGAGGAGGAACTGAGCACCGACTCGCATCGCTCCTCGGAACCGTGTCTTGCCCATTCGCGCCACCGTCTTGGCCCAGCCGAAAATCTCCTCGACGCGCTTCCTCTTTCTTTGACTCAGCTTGTATCCGCTGCGACCCGTTGTGCGGCGATCCAGAACCGGCGTGATCCCTTCCTTCTGCGCGACGTGGGAGAGGACGCCTTCCTCCGCCAGAGCCACCTGGAAGTCCCCGATGTCGTATCCCTTGTCCGCTCCCAGAGTCACGCGCCGACGCGAAGCGTCAACCGATCGTCGCACCATCGCCAAAGCCGCCTCGGGTTCGGCTCTCCCATCCGCCTGCGACACCAGAGCGTCTGTGCACAGCCCGTTGCGGTTCTCCATCAACACATGACCGACGTAGCACAGCTGCGAGGGCTTCCCATCGCCCTTGCGAAACAGCCTGGCCTCCGGGTCCGTCGTCGAGCCGTGCGTCTGATTACTTCGTTTCTGGCCCTTAAAGTCGACCTCGGGGTTGCTTCCGCCCTTCTTCGGCGGCTCATCTCCGCTCCTGGGGCGAAAGCTCTTCATCGAAGCACATGCCTCGATCAGAGTCCCGTCTACGGTGAAGTGTTCGTCCGACAGCAGCCGGCTCCGACGAGCCTCCTCGATTACTTCCCGAAAGAACTCTCCGAACAAATCCGCCTCGAGCAACCGCTCCCGGTTCTTCGTAAACGTCGTCGCGTCGAAGGCCGTCCCCACTCCAGGCAGGTCCAAAAACCAGCGGAACAGGAAGTCGTACTGCAGCCGCTCGCAGAAGAGCCTCTCCGACCGCACCGAGTACAGTGCGATCAGAATCTGCGCCTTCAGCAGCACTTCCGGCGGGATCGACGGCCGACCTCGCTCCGAGTAGATCGCCGAAAGCTGCGGCCCCAGCCGCTTCAACGCCTCGTCCGCTACCTTCTTGATCACCCGGATTGGGTGATCCCTCGGAATCAACTCCTCCGGCGTCACCGTCACCATCAACGCGGGCTGCTTCTCTGTATCTCCTCGCATATCCCCAAGGTGCAGCCCCGACAAACCCATGTCAACCAAAAACCGACTTTTTCAGCAGCCTGCTAGTGTCCTGACACAGAAATAATGGAACTATATCTCGGTACTGGGCTGTTCTCCTGTACAAGGAGGACGGCGATGCGAACTGGGCGCCCGAAAGCGGTTTTGAGTGTGAGCGTGGAACAGCGGGAGAGGCTGGAGTCGTGGATGCGTCGACGGACCACGGCTCAAGCGGTGGCGTTGCGTGCGCGCATCGTTCTGGCTTGCGCTGAAGGGATGGACAACGGGGAGGTGGCCCAGCGGTTGGGTGTCACTCGGCAGACCGTAGGTCGTTGGCGGCGACGGTTCATCCAGAGCGGTTTGGATGGGCTTGTCGACGAGGCTCGGCCCGGTGCGCCACGCAAGATCAGCGACAGCGCGGTCGAGCGAATCGTGACTCTGACCTTGGAGACGAAGCCGAAAGACGCCACCCACTGGAGCACGCGCTCGCTGGCAGAGCGCGCCGGGCTTAGCCGGACCAGCGTCGCTCGCATTTGGCGCGCCTTCGGCCTGCGGCCCCATAGGAGCGAGAGCTTCAAACTCTCGCCTGACCCGCTGCTGGTCGAGAAGGTACGGGACATCATCGGCCTGTACCTGGATCCTCCCGATCGTGCCGTCGTGCTTTGTGTCGACGAGAAGCCTCAAATCCAGGCTCTGGACCGCAGTCAACCCGTCCTCCCGATGCGGCCCGGGCAGATCGAACGGCGCACCCACGACTACGTGCGCCACGGCACCACCTCGCTGTTTGCGGCCTTAAATGTCAAGAGCGGCAAGATCATCGCTGAACATCATCGGCGCCATCGCAGCATCGAGTTCCGCAAGTTCCTCGACAACATCGATCGCCACATCCCCAGCCAGACAGATGTCCATCTGATTCTCGACAACTACGGAACCCACAGGACGCCCCTGATCAAACGCTGGCTGCTCCGACACCCTCACTTCCATCTCCACTTCACGCCCAAGGGGGCTTCCTGGATCAACCAGGTCGAACGCTTCTTCGCTGAACTGACCAACCGGCAGCTGCGCCGCGGCGTCCATCGCAGCACCCTCGAACTGGAGCGCGCCATCCGCCAGTACATCGACATCCGAAACCGCAACCCCAAACCCTTCGTCTGGGCCAAAACCCCCGACCAAATCCTCGCCTCGATCCAACGCTTTTGTCAGCGAACCTCTGGGACAGGACACTAGAGACGATTGCCCTTGAAGGCTGGCAAGAGGGTCTTCTCGAGCTTCTGAAAAAGACGGGCCGTTGCCTCGACGTCCCGGCGGCAGTAGAGGGCGATTTCCCGCAGCCGGCCGGCCCGGTAGTAGGGGCCCACCGAATAGCCGTCCATGCCCTGCTCCTTGGGGCTCTCGATCCCGAAGGCCTTGCAGGCGAAGTCGAGATTCCATTTGCGGGAGGCCCCGAAGAACGTGATGACATCGAGCAAGTCCGTGTGCGGCCTCAGGGAGTAGCGGTAGCCCGCGAGGTTCTTCGTCACAGGAATACCGAGAGAGGCGCTTCGGAGCATCAAAAAGGGCCCGTCGAAGGAGCGCCCGTTAAAGGTCACGAAGCGCTGGAAGCGCGCGATCGCCTTCCAGAACTCCGCGAGAAAGAGAGGCTCCGTGTCGCCGATGAAAGTGAAAAGCCCGTCCGCGGAGGTTTCCTCGACCCGGCCGTCCGCCTTCTCGTACCAGACGCGGCCACGCCCGGTGTCCGGGTTCACCATGGCCAGGACGACGATCCGTCCGGTGAACGGCCAGAGGGAAAGCATCTCGGGGAGCCGCTGCCGTTCTTCTTCGGTCCGAGCGTTCTTCTGCAGGTATGTCCTCTGGGCATCGTCGAGCGACTCCCAGGGCACACTCGCCGTCTCAATGTCGAAAACCACGCTCGCCATTGTTCGATGCTATTCTCTCGCAGCGCCCCGATGAAACGCTTCGTCCTCCTCCTGCTCACTCTGGGCGCGGGGGTCGTCCTCTCTTGCTCCTCCCCCGCGCGCCCGGCGGCCGAAAAGGACACGCTCTACCGGCATCTGACGGGAGACCCGGCCACGCTCGATCCGACGACAACCAACGAAGAGTCCGGGCTGCTGGTCGAGGAGATGATCTTCCGTCCGCTCCTCGGCATCGACAGGCAGCGCCGCTTTGTGCCGGCCCTCGCGGTTTCCTGGACGGCCTCCGCCGATGGCCTCGTCTACAGTTTTCGTCTCGACCCGAAGGCGCGGTGGGAGGACGCCTCGCCTGTCACTTCGGCCGACGTGGCCGCGACGATCGAGCGAGTGCGGGACCCGAAGGTCCCCGCCGTCACCTGGCGCTCGGGCCTCGAAGACGTGGTTGGGGTTGAGACGCCCGACCCCTTGACGGTGATGGTCCGTTTTCGCCGCCCGTATGCGGAGAGGCTTCTGGCCTTCACCCTGCCGATCGTGTCTGCCGCGGCCATGACGCGCCCGGCGGAGCTGGACCGCAAGCCCTTCGGCAGCGGCCCATACCGTCTCGCCTCCTGGGAGGCGAACCAGAAGTTGACGCTCGAGCGCCGCGAGGATGCTTCCGCTTCCGACTTCCCCTTTCGCCGGACTGTCTTCCGCGTGATTCCGGACGCGGCGGTCCGTTTCCGGGCCGGAGTGCTGGGCGAGCTGGATGAATTCCGCATCACCCGGGATCAGACGTCTTTGGCCGCCGCCTCGAGGGAGTTCACCGTGCGGAACCGCATCTTGAAGGTGCCGCAATTTCTCGTGGTCGTGGCCATCTGGAACTGCCGAAACCCGCTGCTTGCCGACCCGCGCGTGCGCCGGGCGCTCGCAGAGGCCTGGCCGCGCGCCGAGACCGCGCGCCGCCTCTATCCGCCTGAGGGTGCCACCGTGATCTCCGGCCCCTATCCTTCCGGCGTTGCCGAGAACGCGTCTGACGTCGCACCGCCTCCCTACGATCCCGGGGCGAGCGCGGCCCTGCTCGAACAGGCGGGTCTAACCCTCGCGACCGATGGGATCCGGCGAAAGGCAGGGCGGCAGGTTTCCCTCGAGTTGCTCTTCCCGGCCGGCCAAACCATCTACACGAACCTGGCGGCAATCCTGCGCTCGGCCTACGAGAAGGTCGGCGTCGAGTTGACCGAGAGGCCGGTCGACTGGGCCGCCTACGCACAGCGCTCGGCGGCGGGAGAGTTCGACGCCCTGCTGACGGGCAGGCTGTTCTTGCCGCCGAATCTCGACCCGTATCGCTACTATCACTCGAGCCAGGCGCCGCCCAACGGAGAGAACAGCGGCTTCTACAGCAATGCCGAGGCGGACAGGGTGATGGAGGCCGCGCAGCGGGAGATGGACGGTGGCAAACGTCTGGAGCTTTACCGCCAGGTGCACCGTCTGCTGGCAGCCGACCCGCCCGCGGATTTCCTGTGGGCCGTTGATCAGCCCTGGGGAGTTTCCAAACGGATCGAGGGCGTCGAAGTCTCGCCGCTCGGTCTCTTCCATTTTCTTCCCGGTCCCCTGGGCTGGCGGCAGGCGCCGGCGCGCCGCTAGGAGCCAGATGCCGGCTCCGCTCGAGGGAGTTCTTGTCCTGGACCTGTCCCGGGTCCTCGCGGGTCCGTTCTGCACGATGCTGCTTGCGGACCTGGGCGCGCGAGTGATCAAAGTGGAGCATCCCGACGCGGGAGACGTCACACGCGGGTGGGGACCTCCGTACCACGAAGAGACCGGGCTCTCGGCCTACTACCTCTCGGTGAATCGCAACAAGGAGTCGATCGCGCTTGATCTTTCGAAGCCATCGGGAGCGCAAGCCGTGCGTGTCCTGGCGCGGCGCGCGGACGTCTTGATCGAGAACTTCCCGCCGGGTGGCATGGAGAAATTCGGGCTCTCGCTCAAGGATCTGCGCGGCGAGAACCCGCGTCTGATCACAGCCTCGATCACGGGGTTCGGGCGCGAGGGGCCGGATGCCCTCTCGCCGGGCTTCGACCTGCTCGCGCAGGCGGGCGCCGGGCTCATGGCGGTGACGGGGACGCCGGAGGGTGAGCCGACCAAGGTCGGCGTGGCAGTCTCGGATCTCCTTGCCGGCTGTTTTGCGGCCATCGGGATCGCGGCCGCTCTGCGCGCGCGGGAGCAGACGGGCCTGGGCATACATGTCGAGACCGATCTCTTCAGCGCGACGCTCGCTTGCTTGATCAATGTGGCGCAGTCATCTCTCTTGACCGGCCGGGAAGCGGCCCGTCACGGCAACGCTCATCCTCAGATCGTGCCTTACCGCACCTTTTCGGCAGCCGACGGGGAGCTCGTGCTGGCCGTGGGCACGGACCAGCAGTTTGCGCGGCTGGCCAGATTGCTCGGCCATTCGGAATGGAGCGAAGACCCCGATTACCGAACGAACGACGCCCGCGTCGCCCACCGAGAGCGGCTGGAAAAGCGGCTCGAAGAGATCTTCCGGAGCGAAGCACGCGAGGTCTGGCTCACGCGCCTTCGCGCCGGTGGCATCCCGGCCGGACCCGTCCGCGGGGCGCTCGAGGCCTTGCGCAGCGAGACCGCGCGGGCGCTTGGAGCCGTGCTGGAAACGGGAGGTGTCCATTTCGTGGCCTCGCCGATCCGGGTCGACGGCCACCGGGCGCGCCTCGGCTTCCCCCCGGCCCTGGACGCCGATGGAGACCGTATCCGGCGCGAGTTTGGCCTGCCGCCGGGGCGTCAAGCGCAAAACGTCAAGCTTCAAACGGGCGGCAACGGGACTGTTTGATTCAGTCCGGCGGCGCCAGGGCCGTCACGGGCGCCGCCGCCAGTGAGCGCCAGGCGATGGCCCCGAGCACGATGGCTCCGCCCAGAGCGGCAAACGGGCTCGGGCGCTCACCCAGAAACAGGAAGACCCAGACCGGGTTGGTCACCGGCTCGAGCATGCTCACGAGCGTGGCCTGTGTCGCTGTGACGTGGCGCAGGCCGCGCACGAAGAGGGTATAGGCGCCCGCGAGCTGGAAAAGGCCGAGGAAAAGCAGGATCGCGGTGGAGCGGCCCGAGAGCGCGAGGTTGTCTCGGACGAAGGGAAACAGAAGCGCCGCGGCCAGCACGTTGCCGTAGGTCACGGCGGCCTCGGCGCCTTTCTCTCGTTCGTGCCGCAGCGAAAGGACGAGCACGGCAAAGAAGATTCCGGAGGCGAGCGCCACCAGGTCACCCGCTTTCCCCGAGCCGAACTTCCCGACAAAGAAAAGGGCCATCCCGCACAGGGAGAGAGAGACTGCGACGACGTCACGCGCCCGTAGGGGTTCCTTCAAGACGACCGGGGAGAGCAGCAGGACCCAGACGACGCCGCTGTACTGCAGAAAGATCGCGTTAGCGGCCGTCGTGGTCTTTGTCGCGACGACGAAGGTCGTCAAACAGGCCGCATAGCTGACGACGGCGGTCCAAAAGGTGGCCGAGAGCCGGCCGGGCCGCGGCCGCAGGAGCGCGATCAACGCAACGGCGGCAAACGCGGACCGGAAGAAGGCGACCTTGAGCGGCGGATCCTCGAGCGCCTTGATGCCGATGCCGCCGGTGGACCAGAGCAGGGCAGCGGCCGCGACGAGCAGGACGCCTCGGGTCTCAGAGGAGAAGCTCTCAGCTGGCTTTCGGCCGCGGCGTTCGCTCCGCGAACGGCGGCCGAGAGTTTTTGCTACCGGGCGCCCAGAACCCAGCATTTGCAATTGCGTTAACTCAACTCTTGACTGCGTTGACGATCGCCCGGGCGGT
This sequence comes from Thermoanaerobaculia bacterium, assembly GCA_050745445.1. Classification (GTDB taxonomy): domain Bacteria; phylum Acidobacteriota; class Thermoanaerobaculia; order UBA5066; family Gp7-AA6; genus JBOGJN01. The sequence continues at coordinate 27,860 of JBOGJN010000227.1, read as the reverse complement.
TGCCTCCGCGGCCGCCGCCCCGACACGCAGGCGGGCGAGTGGAGGCGGTGTGGGCCCGCCCGGGGCGAGCGCGAAGACGACATCGCCGTCCACGACCGTGTGGGCGGGCCGGATCGCGCGCGCGATTCCGTCGTGCGCCTCGATCGCGACGCGTTTCAATGAGCCCGAGTCGAAGGGAAGGTTCGTGGCCACGCAGACGAGCGTGGTCTGCGCCGCCGCGAGCGGGCTTTCGTGAAGGACGTCCTCGCGCAGAGCGCGCGCCGAGCCAACGAATCCTTTCGCGGTGCCCGCTCCCGCAAGCACCCGTCCGGTCTCCGGGTCTACGACGTCGCCGAAGGCGTTCACGGCCGCCAGGGCCGCCACGCCTTCGCCGCCGGGCAGGGTGACCAGGGCGACGCCGACACCGCCCGCCGAAGCCTGCGAGATGCCGAGGACCTTTCCGACCGTCGCGCCCGTGCCCGCCCCGACGCGCCCGACCTCGAAATCCTCGCGCGCCTGCTCGCAGGCGGTGATCCCCATGGCTTCGTCGGGATACGCCTCCGGATCTCCGACCGCGAGATCGAAGAGAACGGCGGCCGCAACGATCGGCACGCGCGCGGGTCCCACCGGAAAGCCCGTGCCTCGCGCCCGCAGCCAGGAGGTCACGCCGCTGGCGGCCGCGAGGCCGAACGCACTTCCGCCCGTGAACAGGAGCCCGTGGATCTCCGAAACGAGGTTCCCCGGCGCAAACACTCCCGTCTCGCGAGTGCCCGGCGCGCCGCCGCGCACGTCCACGGCCGCGATCGTGCCCGGCGGAGGCAGGACGACGGTGCATCCCGTCCGCCGCGCAAACTCGCTCGCATGCCCGATCCGGTAGCCGTGGAGCAGACGTGCCACGAGACCCATTCTAGTGAGCCGGGCGGTGGTGTGTCCCGCGTGCGCGTGTCTTCGTCGAGCCGGGGGATCGCGAAGAGCTCCGGCGCCGCATTAAGATTGGCTCCGCCTTCGCCAAGGCTTCGGCGGATTCGCCAGGGCTACGGCGGACAAACCAGAGGAGGAAGCATGCTGAGAATGGTGATTCCCGTCGTCCTCGCCTCCTTCGCGCTCGCCGCTATCGCGGGGGCGCAGGAAGGCGGCAAGATGGTCTCCTATCCGAGCGGTTCGGAGACGGTCTCGGGTTATCTGGCCCTTCCCGGTTCTCCAGGGCAGAAGCCCGCGATCGTGGTGATCCACGAATGGTGGGGCTTGAACGCCTTCGCGAAGGCCAAGACCGACGCCTTCGGCAAGCAGGGTTACGTCGCCCTCGCCGTGGATCTCTACCGGGGCAAGGTCACCGCGGATCCCGGCGTCGCGCACGAGCTGATGCGGGGCCTGCCGGAGGACCGGGCGACGCGTGACTTGAAGGCGGCGGTCGCCTATCTCGGTTCGCGCTCCGACGTCGATCGGAAGCGGATCGGCTCGATCGGCTGGTGCATGGGAGGCGGGCACTCTCTCTCGCTCGCGCTCGCGGAACCGACTCTCGCGGGCTCGGTGATCTATTACGGAAGGCTCGTGACGGACGAGAAGACGATCGCGGGCCTCCAGGTTCCGCTTCTCGGAAACTTCGCAGGGGAGGACCAGGGAATTCCGCCGGAGAGCGTCAGAGACTTCGAAAAAAAGGCCACGGCGGCGGGCAAGAGGCTGGACTTCAAGATCTACCCCGGCGCCGGCCATGCCTTCGCCTCTTCGAAGGATCCCAACGTCTTCCGCGCCGCCGACGCCAGAGACGCCGACACGCGCACGGATGCCTTCTTCGCGAAGGTGCTGAAGGGTCGTTAAACGGCAAACGGCAAACGGCAAACGGGAAACGGCACGGAAACAGGCGCGAGGCCTTCGTTTTCCGTTTTTCGTTTCCCGTTTTCCGGCTAGGCCTTCTTCTTGTACCAGTCGGCGTTGATCTGCTGGTACTGCTTCCACTTCTCCGGGATCGTCTCCTCGGTGAAGATGGCGGTCACCGGGCATGCCGGCTCACAGTTGCCGCATTGAATGCAGACGTCGGGATCGATGTAGAGCATCTCGGCTGTCTCGAATCCCTTTTCGTCCTTGCGCGGATGAATGCAGTCGACCGGGCAGACATCGACACAAGCGGTGTCCTTCGTACCGATGCAAGGCTCCGCGATGATGTACATCCCCATGAAATGGCATCTTAGCGCGGCCGCGCTGGAACTTGCAACGCGCTCCACGAGTGCGCCAGCGCGGCCGCGAAGAGAGAGTTCGAAGGCATCGCGGCTTGCGTTGCCTGGCTCCGGGAGCCTTCTCCTTACCTTCCGACGCTGATCTGGTTGGCGAGATTCCTGCCGTCGGTCTGCGGCGTGTAGCGCACCGTGACCTTCGCCCCGGGAGTCAGGGTTCCATTGATTCGGGTCTCGGCGTTCCAGAGGAAAACCATCTCGGATCCGTCGGCCAGCGCCACCGCAACCGTGCGCTCGGCCGCCTGGAGCTTCGAGACGGTTCCGCTGGCCGAGAGGTTCTTGTCCGCCGCCGCGGCGACGCCCGCCAGGAGCAGGACAACGGAAAAGAAGAGCAGAGACACGCGAATCCCGCTTCGCATGCTGGACTACCTCTGAAAGGCAAACGAAGGCGGGCGCCGGCGTATTCCGGACGTTGCGATTTGACACCGAGGCGGAGGATCCCTACAATACGCCGTTTTCCACAAAGCCGCCGGAGGTTCCGAACATGGCAAAACGTTGGACGGAAGCGGAGCTTCGGTTCCTGAAAGACAACGCGGAGAAGATGAGTGTTCAAGCACTGGCCGATACGCTTTCCGTGCGGATTGATGAGCTCGAAAAGAAGATGGATAAGCTTGGTCTGACGGGAGCCACGGAGGCCCCGGCGACCAAGAGAGCCCAGACCGTGAAGGAACTCTCCCGCCACACCGAGAACGCCCGCAGGGACTTCGACCGGGGCGTGGCGGCGCTGCAGAAAAAGAAGATCGACGATGCCGAAAGCCACTTTCTCGGTCTGACCCAGAAGTACCCGGACGAAAAGGAGCTCGTCGACCGGGCCCGTGTTTACCTCGCCATCTGCGAACGGCAGAGGCGCGTGGCGCGGCCGGCATTGACCGAGCCGGAGGACTTCTATTACGCGGCGGTCGTGGAGAAGAACCGCGGCAACGTCTCAGAGGCCATCGAACACGCCAAACGCGCCGCCCGCAAGAACGGCGGCGGAAAAGTGGACTTCTTGCTCGCCTGTTGCTACGCGCAGACCGGGGACCCGGAGACGGCCCTCCAGCATCTGAAGAGGGCGATCGAGGACGACCAGCGCCATCGCATTCTGGCCCGACACGATCGCGATTTCGACCCTGTGCGGGATCATCCGGAGTTTCAGGAACTGCTGGCCTCCTGAGGAAGGCGATCAAGGGGCTTGCTCTCGGGCTCCGGTCTTGAACTCTCTTGGCCGCCGTTCGCGCAGCGAACGCCGCGGCCAAAAGCCAGCTGAAAGCTGAGAGCTTGGCCTCTATACTGCCTTGGTGAAGAAATCCCGCCGCGTCGTTCGTCGGCAGCCGAGAGGGCGAGGGCGCGAAATTCCTCTGCGCGTCATCGTCCTGGCGGCGGGTGTGGGCTCGCGCATGCGTTCTTCCATTCCCCAGGCGCTTCACCACGTGGGGGGACGCACGCTCTTGGAAGCAGTGCTGGAAACGGCCGAGAAACTATCTCCCGCAAAGATCATCGCCGTTGTGGGCCCCGCGGGGGCGTCGCGGGGAGTCGTCCTGGCCGGACATCCCGTCACGATCATGGTTCAGGACGCGCCCGCGCGCGCGGGGGCGTCCGCCCGGAAGGCCCTGGCCGCGCTTGACGACGGCGGCGGCCCGGTGCTGGTTCTCTCGGCGGATGTGCCGCTGCTGCGCCCGGAGACCCTCGATCTGCTCTGGCAACGGCAACGGCAGAGGCGGCTCGATCTTGCCTTTCTCTCTTTCCGTCCTCCCGAGCCGGCGGACTTCGGCCGAGTGGTCCGGGACAGGGCGGGCTGCGTGAGACGAATTGCGCGGCCAAAGGGCGAGTCGGCCGGGCCGGGACGGATCGCCGAGGTCAACGCGGGTGTCTATTGCTTCGGGGCCGGCGGGTTGCAGCGAGCGCTCGCGGGCTTTCGGGCGAACGGGAACTCGCTGGAGGAGGAACTGGCCGAGGCCGTCGGCATTCTCGCTTCCGGCGGCGGACGCGTGGAGGCGGTCGAGGCATCCGACTGGCGGGAGGCCTGGGGGATCCGCACGCGGCGGGATCTTGCGGCCGCGGAGGAGATCGAGCGGCGTCGGGGCATCGAGCGCGCGCTCGACGCCGGCGCCTCCGTCGTAGATCCTTCGACGACGCGCATCGGGCCGCGTGTGGCGATCGAGCCCGATGCGGTCATTCACCCCTTCGTCTCGCTCGAGGGGCGCACGACGCTCGGTGAAGGGTGCGAGATCCTCCCGTTCACACGCATCGCCGATTCGGTGGTCGAGGCGCGCGCCGTCGTCGGCCCGCACTGCGATCTGGAAGGCGCCCGTGTCGGCCGGCGGGCGCGCGTGGGACCCTTCGCGCGTCTGCGCCCGGAGACCGTGCTCGAGGAAGACGTGCGGGTCGGCAACTTCGTGGAGACCAAAAAGGTGGTGCTGCGGCGGGGGGCCAAGGCCTCTCACCTCTCCTACCTGGGAGACGCCGAGATCGGAGAGGAGACCAACATCGGCGCGGGTGTGATCACGTGCAACTACGACGGAAAGAGGAAGCACCGCACGTTGATCGGGCGCGAAGCGTTCATCGGCAGCGACACTCAACTCGTGGCGCCGGTCAAGGTGGGTGATCGCGCCTGGGTCGGCGCGGGCTCGACGATCACTCGGGATGTGCCCGACGGGGCTCTGGCGCTGACCCGCGTGCCCCAGGTCAACGAGGAGGGGTGGGTCGAACGGCGCAAGAAAAGGACGAAATCGCGGTAATCTGTAGGCTTCGGATGAACTCTCAACTCTCGACTCTCGACTCCTAACTTTCTCCATGTGCGGCATCGTCGGATACGTCGGCGGGAAACAGGCTGCCCCTCTTCTGCTGGAGGGGTTGAAGAGGCTCGAGTATCGGGGGTACGACTCCGCCGGGATCGCGACGCTCGCCAATGGTCACTTCACGGTCCACCGCAGCCCCGGTAAGCTCTCAAACCTGGTCCAGAAGCTGGCGGAGTCCTCCCTGCCCGGTACGGTCGGCATCGGGCACACGCGCTGGGCCACCCATGGCCGTCCCACCGAGGAGAACGCGCATCCCCACAGGGACTGCTCCGGGCGGATCGTCGTGATCCACAACGGGATTTTCGAAAACTTCGCCGAGCGCAAGAGGGCCTTGGGTAGCCTCGGCCACCGTTTCGCGAGTGAGACCGATACGGAAGTCTTCGCGCACGAGGTCGAGGAGGCCTTCCGCGGAGACCTCTTCGAGGCGGTGCGTGGCGCCACGAGACGACTTTCGGGAGCCTATGCGGTGGTCGTTTCTTCGAGCGCCGAGCCGGGTGTGCTCGTGGCGGCGCGCTCGGGCCCGCCGATCGTGCTCGGGATCGGCTCCGGCGAGAACTACATCGCGTCGGATCCGGTCGCGCTCATACCCTGGACCCGCGACCTTGTGTTCCTGGAGGACGGGGACGTGGCTCGCGTGGATTCGGCCACGATCCGGATCATCGACGGCGAAGGAAAGCCGCTGGAGCGGGTCACGCACCACATTGTCTGGGACGCCGTGGCGGCGGAGAAGGGGGGCTACCGCCACTGCATTCTCAAGGAGATCTTCGAGCAGCCGACGGCGCTTGCGGAGACCTTCGGGGGCAAGGTGGCGCTCGAGTCGGGGGAGCTTTCGATTGACTCGGCGCTGCTCGCTCCCGAGCGGGTGTCCGGCTTCGAGCGCGTGCTGCTCTTGGCCTGTGGGACCTCCTGGCACGCCGCCCTGGTCGGCAAGTTCCTGATCGAGGGGATGGCGCGCCTGCCAGTCGAGGTCGACTATGGGAGCGAGTTCCGCTACCGGCGGCCCGTCGTGGGGCCGAGCACCCTGACCCTCGGGGTCTCGCAGTCCGGAGAGACGGCGGACACGGTTGCGGCCCTTTCGGAGGCCCGGCGCTCGGGTTCCCCCGTCGCGGCGATCGTGAACGTCCCGGGTAGCCAGATCGCCCGGATGGCCGACGCCGTCTTTCCCACGCACGCGGGCCCCGAGATCGGCGTGGCTTCGACCAAGGCCTTCACGACGCAGCTTGCGGTCCTTTTTCTGCTGGCGGCGAAACTGCGGGAATCGCGCGGGCTCGGACGGGGCCTAAGCGCCGCGGAGAGGACGGCGCTCGCGCATCTGCCCCGGGCGGCCGGTGAGGCGCTGGCGCTCGAGCCTCAGATGGAAGATCTCGCCCGGGAGTACCACACGGCTCACGATTTCCTGTATATCGGGCGCGGTCCGCATTATCCGGTGGCGCTCGAGGGCGCCCTGAAATTGAAGGAGATCTCCTACATCCACGCGGAGGGATACCCGGCGGGGGAGATGAAGCACGGCCCGATCGCGCTGGTGGACGAGAATCTGCCGGTGGTCGTGCTCGCCCCGCAGGACGGCTGGCGGGAGAAGACCATCTCAAACCTCATGGAGGTCAAATCGCGCGACGGGATCTCGATCGTTCTGACCACGCGTCACGACCCGGAGCTGGCGGCGGCCGCCGACCGCATGATCGTGCTCCCGGAGACGATTCCCGAGTTGCAGCCCATTCTCTCCGTCATTCCGCTTCAGCTCTTCGCGTACCACGTCGCCGTGCGCCGGGGCTGCGACGTGGACCAGCCGCGGAACCTGGCCAAGTCGGTCACGGTGGAATGAGGAGGAATTGAATAATTGGTTCATTGAATCATTGGTTCATTTCGTCGCTCCCAATGACTCAATGACTCAATGACTCAATCCTCTCCCTCCCTCAACGGCCTAAACCCGGAGCAGCAGGAGGCGGTTCTTCACGAGAAGGGGCCCATTCTCGTGTTGGCGGGCGCAGGCTCGGGCAAGACGCGTGTCATCACACACCGCCTGGCGCGTCTGGTCGAGTCGGGCGCCGACCCCCGCACAATCGTCGCGGTGACCTTCACAAACAAGGCCGCGGAGGAGATGCGCGATCGCGCGCGCAGGCTGCTCGCAACCCAAGGGCTGTCCTCCTTCGTCGGGACGTTTCATTCCTGGTCGTTGCGCCTGCTGCGCCGCTCTGCGGCGGCGGCGGGACTTCCGCCGCATTTCGCGATCGCGGACGCGGCCGATCAGCTCGCGCTGGTCAAAGAGGCGATGGGGGAGCTGCAGATCTCCGAGCAGATGCTGACGCCCGGTGCCGTTCGCGCGCGTATCTCCCAGGCCAAGAACGCTCTGATCGAAGCGGCGGAGTTCGAGTCCTCCGCCAGCGACTTTGCCGGCGAGCGCATCGCGCGTGTTTACTCTCTCTATGAGAAGAAGCTTGGGGAGGCGGGGGCGCTCGACTTCGACGACCTGATCGTGCGTTCCGTGCGGCTCCTGCGCGCGCGGCCTGACCTGCTCGGGCGGGAGCGGCGTAGCGTTCGGCACCTCTTGATCGACGAGTACCAGGACACCAACACGTCGCAGGACGCGCTGGTCAAGCTGCTCGGGGAGACGGCCGAGTCGCTCTGCGCCGTCGGCGACGAGGATCAGGCCATCTACCGGTGGCGCGGCGCGCAAATCGAGCACATCCTCCACTTCGATCAGGATTTCCCGGGGGCGCGCGTGATCGCGCTCGAGCGAAACTACCGTTCGACCGACGGGATCCTGCGGGCGGCCTCCGCCCTGGTCTCGAACAACCGGCGCCGGCGCGAGAAGAGACTGCGCGCCGAGCGTGGCCCGGGGGCGGCCGTGCGTCTCTGGCGCTTCGAGGAGGACCGCGGCGAGACCGAGGCCGTCGGCCGGGCGATTGCGCAAGGGGAGCGGCCGGCGGGCGAACTGGCGGTTCTCTACCGAACCAACGCCCAGTCGCGCCCTTTGGAAGAGGAGCTCGTACGCCGGCGCATTCCGTACGTCGTCGTCGGAGGCATGAAGTTCTACGAGCGAGCGGAGGTCAAGGACACGCTGGCCTACCTGCGCCTGGCTGTGCGCCCCGAGGACGACCTGGCCTTCCGACGTGTGGTCAACGTCCCGGCGCGCGGCATCGGCGCGGCCACGCTGGATCGGATCGCGGAGAAGGCGCGGGAGTCGGGGCGCTCCTGGTGGGAGGTCTGTGCCGATCCGCCGGCGGGCCTGCCCGACCGGGCGCGTCTGGCGCTTTCCCGTTTCCGTTCGCTCATCGAAGGCTTGCGCGAGAAGGCCCCGTCTGACTCCCCGTCGGCGCTCCTGGAGCACCTGCTCGTGGCCAGCGGTTACGCTGCCCTCTACGAGCATTCGGACGACCGCGAGGATGAGGCCCGGCGGGAAAACCTCCAGGAGCTCATCAGCTCCGCGCGGGAATTCGAGCGGCGAAACGCCGAGGGGGCGACCGTGGCGGAGTACCTGGACACGGTGGCGCTCGCGACCAGCGAGGACGCCGTGGACGGAAAGGGCGCCCTCACGCTCTCGACGCTCCACGCCGCCAAGGGTCTGGAATTCCCGGCCGTCTTCATCGTGGGGTTGGAAGAAGGGTACCTTCCGCACGGGCAGTCGGCGGAGGATCCGGAGGAGTTGGAGGAAGAGCGGCGCCTCCTCTATGTCGGCATGACGCGCGCCAAAGACGAGCTGACACTCACGCTCGCCGGTCGCCGGCTGGTTTACGGCCGAGTGCAGATGCGGACACCCTCACGGTTCGTGGACGAGATCCCGGCCGAGATCCTGGAGGAGCGGCACGAGCGCCGGCCGGTTGCGCCGACGGTCTTTGACCGTGGGATCGAGCCGGAGCAGGGCGAGGCGACAGGGTCCCTGTCTCGCGGTCGCCGCGTTCGCCACCCTCGTTACGGCTACGGCGTCATCCTCTCGCAGGAAGGCAGCGGCGAAGAGACGCGCTTGACCGTCTTCTTCGACCGGGCCGGCAAGAAGAAGTTCGTCGCGCGGTACGCGGATCTGACGCCGGCGTAGCCGGCCTTCAGCCGGCAGCTCTCAGCTGTCAGCTCTCAGCCTTTCAGTCGGAAGCGGGTCACGGGTTATGTCAGATCTGACATAGCCTCCGTCCGCGCGAGACGGACGACTAAAGCGATCATTCGCCCGGCAGCGGCCCCATCGCGGCGGTACGAGGCGAATCTTTCGCCGCCGCACTGTGTGCAGGCGGGGTGGCTGGAGATATTTTCCGGCAGCACACCCGCCGCCTCCAGCTGCGCGCGGTTGACGGCGTGAAGGTCGAGGCGATAACGCCCCTCGCAGGAGGATCGCAGGAACTGTCCGGCAAACTGCGCCGCAACCTCGCCGCCTACTTCGTAGCAGCAGGCGCCGATTGCGGGACCGAGCCGCGCGGAAAGCGACCGTGGCTCGGCTCCCAGTTCCGCCAGAGCCCGGACCGCGGCCCCCGCGGCGTTGCAAGCAGAGCCGCGCCACCCCGCGTGCGCTGTGCCGACGGCCCGCGGGCTTGTCAGCAGGATGGGCAGGCAGTCGGCCGTCTGCACAACCAGGGCGACTCCGGGCAGATTCGTAACCAGGATGTCGCACTTTCCAGCGTCTTGGATCGTCCCGTCCGAGGGCGCCTCCCGCACGACGACAGCCGTGTTGCCGTGGACCTGACTCGCGCGCACGATCGGTGTTCCGTCAAGCGAGAGCGCCGCCGCAAATCGGCGCGCGAGGAAGGCCGTGGGCGAGCCGCTGTTCTCCGGTGCCGCGCCTCGTCCGGAGAAGGCGACAAGGATTCCTGGAGGAGTTTGCGCCGGTCGGAATACCAGTTGGTGGTGTCTCTCCTCCTCGAGCCATCCGCTTTCGGCCATGGAGGGCATTCTACGGGGAGGAGGATCGATTCGGCTTCTGTTCACCCCTCACCTGGCCGGCTGCTCGCTACGCGAGGGGCGACCTGAGGTCGCGGCCGGCGGTGTCCCAGCCCTCGTCTTGAACTCTCTCGGCTGCTGGTCGCGAAGCGACCGCCGCAGCCGAAAGCCCACGTGCTAGAATTTTGAGGTGTCGCCCCTCGAAATCGTTGACAGGACGCGGGTTTTCCCGGTCATCGGGCTGGAAGTCCATGCGCAGCTTCAGACCCGGTCGAAGATGTTCTGCGCGTGTCCGGTCACAGTCGGTGAGCCCGCCAATTCCGCCACCTGCCCCATCTGTCTGGGATTCCCCGGGACCCTGCCGGTCGTAAACCGCCAAGCGGTGACTCTGGCGTTGAGGCTGGCGCGTGCCGTCGGGGCCGAAATCCACCACGACTCCCGTTTCGCCAGAAAGAATTACTTCTATCCCGATCTGCCGAAGGGTTACCAGATCAGCCAGTACGACCGTCCGCTGGCAACGGGCGGGGGAATCTTGATCGACAGCGGCAACCTATCGTGGATCGTTCCGCTGGTCCGTATCCACCTCGAGGAGGACGCCGGCAAGCTCTTGCACGAGACCCCGTACGAGGATGTTCCCTCCTCGGTCTCGCTGGTGGACTGGAACCGGTGCGGCGTGCCGCTCGTCGAGATCGTGAGTGAGCCGACCCTGCGCTCGCCCGAAGAGGCGGCGGCCTATCTGACGGAGCTGAGGCGTCTGCTGCGCTTCACGGGCGTCTCCGACGGTGACATGGAGAAGGGCAACCTGCGTTGCGACGCAAATGTCTCGATTCGCTCTTCGCCGGAGGCCCCGCTCGGCACGCGGGTCGAGATCAAGAACCTGAACTCGATTCGTTTCGTCGCGAAGGCGCTCGAGCATGAGATCGAGCGTCAGGAGCAGGCGCAGGAGCGGGGAGAGAGGATCGTGCAGGAGACCCGTCTCTGGGACGCCGCGGCCGGCCGCACGCTCTCCATGCGCGGAAAAGAGGAGGCGCACGACTACCGCTACTATCCCGAGCCGGATCTGGGCGCGCTTCTAGTGGACGAGGCTTGGATCACGGAAGCGGCCTCGGCACTGCCCGAGCTTCCGCGCGCCCGCCAAAACCGCTTTCTGATGCAGTACGGGCTGCCTCCGGCCGACGCGGAGACGCTCACGTCGGCCCGGGAGCTGGCGGACTACTTCGAGGGCGTCGTTCGCGCCGGCGTACCCCCGAAGCTTGCGGCCAACTGGGTCACGGGGGAGGTCCTGCGGTGGATGAAAGACAAGAAGGTCTCGCCCGAGGACGCGCAGTCCTTCGCCGTCGCCCCCGAACGCCTGGCGGGCCTGCTGAAACTGCTCGAGAAGGGGGAGATCTCGGCAGCCTCGGCGAAGGAGGTTCTGGCCGAGATGCTGGAGTCGCCCGAGGATGCCGCAGCGATCGTGAAGAGAAAGGGTCTGGCCCTGCTTCGCGATTCGGATGCGATCTACGCCGCCGTCGCGGCCGTTCTTACCGAAAATGGCGAGCAGGTCAACCGATACCTCCAGGGCAAGACTCAGACTTTCGGGTGGTTCGTGGGGCAGGTCATGAAGCAGACGGGCGGCCGCGCTGACCCGGCCGTCGTGCGCGACGCGCTGACGAAGAAGCTCGAGGATCTCGAGAAAGAGCGGAAACGGTGATCCAGCTCTTCCGGGTCTCCAAGGAGTACGGGCGCTTCCGCCACGCGCTCTCGGACGTTTCCTGCTCGGTCGACCGGGGGGAATTCGTCTTCTTGACGGGGCCCTCGGGCGCCGGCAAGTCCACGTTTCTGAGGCTTCTCTTCCGGGAGGAGCTGCCGACCTGCGGACAGATCCTGGTCAACGGGCGCAACATCGGCGTTCTGCCCGAGTCGCAGGTCCCCTATTTCCGGCGGACGATCGGCGTCGTGTTCCAGGACTTCAAGCTGATCACCCGCAAGTCCGTTTTCGAGAACATCGCGTTCGTCCAGAATGTCTTGGGGCTTCCCCGGGCCGAGCAGAAACGCCGGGCCTATCAGGTCTTGAAACGCGTGGGTCTCCATTACCAGTTAAACGCCCGCCCGGACGAGCTCTCGGGAGGCGAACAGCAGCGTGTGGCGATCGCGCGTGCGATCGTGAACGAGCCGACGCTGCTCCTGGCGGATGAGCCAACGGGCAACCTCGACCCGGTCCTCTCCGAGGAGATCATGCGTCTGTTCGTGGAGATCAACATTCGCGGCACGACGGTCGTGGTCGCCACACACGACTTCGAGCTGATCCGGCGCATGGGCAGACGCGTCCTGACACTCGATCGGGGGCGGCTGCGGGAAGGCCCGGCCCGGCGGGCAGAGGCCGAGACGCTCGTTCGCGAGGCGCCCTTTCTGCCACTCGGGTGAGGGCGTCGTAAAACGTAAAAGGTCAAGCGTAAAACGTAGTTGCGGGACTAGCCTTTGAACCTCGTTTCACGTTTCACGTTTCACGTTTCACGGCTTTGGGTCTCCCGTGGGTGTTAAGGCGCGCTACGTCTTCGGGGAGGCGTGGTCGATCGCCAGAAGCGCGCCGCGCCAGACGGCCGTGGCCATCGCGCTGGTCGCCCTGGCGCTGTACGTTCCGGGGCTGCTCGCCCTGCTGGCGCGCAACCTGGCGCGCCTGGCGACTCCCGGCGAAGAGCCTGCGGCGGTGGTCGTGACGCTGACGGCCTCGGCGGACGCTCGGGCCCTGGCGGAGCGCGCCGCGAGAGACTCGCGCGTGGCTAGAGTCCGCATCGTCTCGAGCGCGGCGGCCCTCGAACGGTTCCGCCGGGCCTATCCGGATCTGGGCGCGGCGCTGGCCGACCTGAAAGAGACGCCCTTCCCACCCACTCTCGAGATTGTGTTGCGGCCGAGGGTCCTGGTCGGAGCGGGCGCGGAGATCGCGCAGACCACGCGCGCCTGGCCGGGAGTCGAAGCCGCCGAATCAGAGGAGGATTTGGATCGGCGGTTTCGCGAAGGGGTCCGGCTTCTGCGGGGTTCGGGCCTTTTTCTGGGAGGCGTGCTGACGCTGGCCGCCATTCTGTCTGTGGCCTCGGCCATACGCCTCGCCCTGGATTTGCACCGGGAGGAGATCGAGATCATGCGGCTGATGGGGGCCACTGAAGGAGCCGTTCGCGCTCCCTTCTGGCTGTATGCCTCCTTCGAAGGGCTGCTGGGCGGTACGGCCGCGCTGCTCCTGCTCGTCGCCACCTACGCGCTGGCGGTGCGCTCTCTGTCTCAACACCTGCACCCGATCCTGTCTCTCTTTTGGGTGGACTTTCTGGATTGGCCGACGGCTCTCGCCGTGCCGTTGCTCGGGACGGCGGCCGGGTTTTTCGGAAGCTTGATCTCACTGGGCAAGAAGTGAAGGGGAAATTGCGAGTTGTGCATTGTGAGTTGTGAACAACGGGAACGGACCCCGGTCATTCACAAATCACAAGCCGCAAATCACAAATTCTTCATTGGCCCGGGTTCCCCGAGCAGCCGTGCAAAGCCCTCGAAGCCTCTGAGGTTCTCGCAGACGATCTTGGTGGCGGAGGTCAGCGGCACCGCGAGAATCGCGCCCGGGACACCCCAGAGCAGACCCCAGAAGATGAAGGCCACGATCACCGTGAGCGGGAAGAGGCGCGCCTTGCCACCCACGATCAACGGCGTCAAGAGGTTGCCCTCGATAAACTGGAGAACCCAGTAGACGGCAAGAACCCAGAGCGCCTTGTGGCCGTCGAACTGGAAGTAGGCCACCGCCACCGCCGGCACAGTCGAGAGAATCACGCCCACGTACGGGAGCAGGATCGCGAGGCCCGCAATGGGGCCCAGGATGTAGTAGTAATTCACGTGCAGCAGCATCAGGGCGATCGTGGTCATCCCGCCCATGATCAGGATCACGAAGGCCAGGCCGAGCGAATACGCCGTCATCGTGCGCGCGATTGCGCCGGTCACATCCTTGCCCGCGTAGCGCGGATGACGCGAGAGGATCCCGTCGATCACGCGCCCGAACTTCTCCCGGTCCTTCAACATGAAGAAGGTCAGGAACGGGACGGCGGCGGCGTAGAGCAGCACCTGCAGGGTGGCCCCGAGCTGCGCCACGAAGGCCTTCGTCATCTCCAGCGGCGACTCCGTGATCTTGACCTCTCGGATGGAGCGCGACTCTTCCGGCAAAATGTTACCCATCCGCTCGCGGAGCCGGTTGACGAAGTCCATGAGCTGGGAGAGAAGCTCCCGGATGCGCGCCTGGTAACGGGGGATGTCTCCGTAGAGCTGGTTGACTTGTGCCGTGACGTTGATGACGAAGAGCGCGAGCGCTCCGGTCAGGACGAAGAGCAGCAGCAGAATCGCCACCACTCGCGGGACCCGCGCCCTCTCGAGCAAAGACACGAAGGGACGCATCGCGAAGGAGAGGAAGAGTGCGAAGGCAAACGTGATGAAGAGCAGCCGGCCGTAGTAGAGCAGGGCCACCGCGGAGGCAAGCGAGACCAGCGTCAGGCCCACGGTCCGCTCGAGCGGCATCTCGAGGACGGGGAGCCCGGCCGGGGCCGGAGTCAAAAAAGCCCCCTCCGGGGGAGGGGGCTCAAACTCTCTCTCGGGAGGCTCCGAACTCACGTTCCCGACACGAGGGTGACGATGATCACCGCCCGGCGGTTCTTGGCCTTTCCCTCGGCCGTGCTGTTGTCGTAAGCCGGCTCGCCCGAGCCCTTGGCGGCGGTCGTCATGCGGTTGGGATCGATGCCGTGGCGAGTCACGAGATACTCCTTGGCCGCCTCGGCCCGCCTGGTCGAGAGCGACGTGTTCGCTTGCTCGGACCCGCTGTCGTCCGTGTAGCCCGTGATCACGGCCGTGGAATTCAGATCGTTTTTCATACGCAGTGCAATCCCGTCCAGGACCGCCTTGGCGATGTTGGTCAAACGAGCGCTCCCGGCATCGAAAGTGATCTCATCCTGCGTGGTCTCGGGTGTGGGCGGCGGTGGCGCCGTCGGAGGCTCTGCGGGTGCGGGCGCGGGGGCAACTTCGGTCTCCTCTGCGGGCGGGGGAGCCGGAGCCGGAGGGGGGGCCGGCGGCGGCACGACGACGGGGGGCGGAGGAAGCGGTGGCCAGGCGACGTAGGTCACGCCCAGAATCCCTCCCAAGGGCGACGGCGTAAACCCGGGGTTGATGACCATGTCCAAGTTCGCATTGACGGCTGCGGAGAGGGCGAAGCCCGACCGTCCGAAGTAGAAGCGGACGCCGGTTGTGAACATCGAGTAGTTCGGTTGGGGCAGATAGCCACCTTCGAGGATGTTGCGGTCGAGCTCGCCAATGACGTGGAGGTACGGGGCGACCGGCACATCGACGCCGACGGCGAACCGCAGGATGTTGGAAACGTGGATGTCCTGATCATGTTCACCCGAGAGCTGATAGGAGACGAGACCAGTGACGATTCCCTTGGTCAGCACCGCCCCCCATTCCCAATCCGTTCGACGGGAGTTGACCTTGTTCAGGTCGCTGTCCCCCCCGGTTACAGGGATCCGGACGGCCAGGAGCAGCGCCAGGCGAAAGTCGGGGTCAGTCTCCGACACGAACACGTACTTGGTGCCGATCCGGATCTTTCGAGACTCGTTGGACTCGAAGGGGGTAACGAACTGGATACCGTTGATCGCGCCCCCGAGCCAGCCGTCGTGGCTCTTGAATTGCTCGGCCCCGGCACTCAAGGAGACTGACCAGTGCCTCGCCAGCCCCAGGCCGATCGACCCCTCTCCGGCAAAATGTTTGTAGAGCCGGGTGCTCACATCGGTGCTACTGAATGCCAGGTTGCCCGCGACGAGCTGCTCCCCCCAGCCATAGGCGGAGAACGTGACATCTCCCGCGTGCGGGCTGTCCGCGGTCGGCATCGTGAAGAGTCCGATGTCCCCCTGGTTGTTCGGGGCCATCTGCGCGGAGGCGGCCGCGCCGGCCATGCATACGAGCATCCCCAGGAGCGCGGTACGCTTTGCCTTCATGCCTTCTCCTTTCGAACGGGCCGGAGACGGGACTGCCGAATAGAATAAGCTAAAAAAGGCAAATTGCCAAACATCTTTGCGCGCTAGACGGTAAGCGGTAGGCGGCAAACGGCACACGGAAGGCCCCCAAATGACAGCCAACTGTGGCCTTCGGGGGCTTCGTTTACCGTTTACCGTTTTCCGAGATTCCCGGCCCTCGGTCTAGGCCTTGGGCTGCATGACCAGAGACATCTTGTCCTGGAAGGCCTTCATCCGCGCCGGGCCGCGCATCGAGGAGATGGCCTTCTCCGTCTGCCGGATCAGGTCCCGGACCGCTTCGACGCCGCGCCCGCGGTCGATCTCGGCCAGCGCCTGCTTGTAGGGGCGCTCGATGATCCCCAGATTGGACTCGCCCAGGGCGTTCTCGGCCTCCTGTTTGACGCGGGTGCAGAGGACCATGAGGATCTTCTTCTCGTCTCCCAGGAGGGCCGGTGGCGGCGGCCCGGGCTGGCGCGCGGCTTCGGGGGACCGCATCTCGATCAAGTTGCTCGTGATGAGCCCATAGAGGACCTTGGCCGTATCGAAGGAGGAGGAGCCGTTGGCGCGGGCCAGCTCGTCAACCGTCTTTTTGCCGTCGATCCTGGTGACCAGGTTCCACTCGGGCGGCGAGAGGGTCACGGGCTCGGCAACCTCCCGCCGCAAGACGACGGGGACATAATCGACTCCCGGGATCTTCCGCGAGAGCACCTTCCACTCGTCCAGACGCCGGGCCGCCTCCATCAGCAGACTGGTATTCGACTTTTCAATCGACACGCTGTCGGGCTCCTCGGCGGGGGTGAATTGGAAGTCCCCGGAGGACCAGATGGCGAGGGCGTAGATTGCCTCCTCGCCCGTCACTTCCCCGAGCTTGGCGTGCACCATCTGTCCGCTCTTCAAATAGATGTAGCCGCGCTCACTCCCTCGTATGAGCGTGAACATGCCCGTTTTCCCCGAGACCGAGACGAGCTGAATGATGTCGGGAACCGGCAGTTCCTGGATGGAGCCCTGGAAAGACATGGTGGCAAAGGATGATAAGGCCGGGAGACGGGAGACGGAAGACGGAAGAGCGGGGAATCCCCGCAATAGGGCTTCGTTTTCCGTTTCCCGTCTACCGTTTACCGCCTCTGGGGGGGACAGGCGTGGATATGGCAAATGGCCACGGCCAGGGCGTCGGCCGCGTCCAGGGGCACCCGGCTGCGCTGGCGGGCGAGCAGGGAGAGCACCATCGCCCGCACCTGACGCTTCTCGGCGTGTCCGTGCCCGACCAGCGCCTTTTTGACCAAACGAGGCTCGTATTCGAAGATCGGCACCCCGAAGTGGGCGGCCGCCGCGAGCAGCACCCCGCGGGCGTGCGAGAGCTTCACGGTCGACGAGATGTTCTTGGCCGCGAAGACCGTCTCGACCGAGACAGCCCCGGGCCGGATCTGCTCGAGCAAACGCGCCGCGCCCGACGCGAGAAAGTCGAGCTTTGCCGCAAGCGTCAGGCCCGAAGGCGGACGCCAGACCCCGCAGGCCTCCAGGCGCAGCCGCCCTTCTTCAAAGAGGACGACGCCGTAGCCCGTCGCGGACGTGCCCGGATCGAAACCGAGGACCTTCACGGGCGGGAAACGGGAATCGGGAATCGGGAAACGAGGAGGAGCGGAAGGATCGTTTCGGTTTCCGTTTTACGTTTCCCGTTTCCCGGCTTCAGGCCGTCTCCTCGAAGTCAAAATTTGCCCAGACGTGCTGGACGTCGTCGTGGTCCTCGAGCGCCTCCATCAACTTCATCATCTGATCGACCTTTCGTGGCTCGAGCGACACTTCGGTGGTCGGCATCATCGAGATTTCGCACACGGCCAGCGGAAGCTTCTTCTGTTCCAGATGAGCCTTGACCGTCGCAAGGGCTTCCGGTTCGGTCACGATCTCGTGGTGCTGGTCGGTCGTGCGCACGTCTTCGGCGCCGGCCTCGATGGCGGCTTCCATCACGGCGTCCTCGCTCGCGCTCTCCTTCTCGATCGCGATGTAGCCCTTCTTTTGAAAGAGGAAGCGGACGGAGCCGGATTCCCCAAGGTTTCCACCGTGCTTGGAGAAGATCGTCCGGATCTCCGGGAGCGTGCGGTTCCTGTTGTCCGTCATCGCCTCGATGAAGACGGCGACTCCACCAGGCCCGTATCCCTCGTAGGTGACCTCCTCGTAAGAGACGCCCGGCAGTTCGCCGGTGCCCCTCTGAATGGCCCTCTTGATGTTGTCGGCGGGCATGTTGACGGCCTTGGCCTCGTCGATCGCCTTGCGCAACCTCGGGTTGGCTTCGGGGGCGCCTCCGCCGAGTTTTGCCGACATGGTGATTTCCTTGATCAGCTTGGTGTAGAGGCGGCCCCGCTTCGCGTCGGCGGCGCCCTTCTTGTGCTTGATCGTGCTCCAGCGGCTGTGGCCTGACATACGGGCTCCTGAATAAAGAGGATGACGCGCGATTATACGTTTCCCCCGTCCGCGCGATGGGCTTCGCGGCGTAGGAGCGCCGAGCGCCGTTTGCTGTCTCCCGCCGGCAATATGCCGTATGATTTCGTTGCGTTCCCGGGAAGCAAACCCTACTCATGGCGACAAACGTCCTCCTGATCGACTATGAGCCGCGCGCCATAGAGCGTATTCGCTCCCTGCTGTCCGGGCACGCGTACACGATCACGGAGGCTCACGATGGAGAAGAGGGCTTGAGCGTCTTCTCCTCGTCGCAGTTCGACCTCGTGGTCCTCTCCGGGATCATCCCCAAGGTGTCGAGCGCCGAAGTGGTCCGGGAGATCCGCCGGAAGGGTGGAGCGACGGCCCCGCCCATCCTTCTGATGGTGACCAGCTACAGGGGGACCAACCCGAAGGCGGACGCGCAGCGCGTCGGAGCCTTCGACCTGCTGGTCAGACCGTTCTCGGACGAGGCGTTTCGCGCTGCCGTCGCCGCCGCTGTGGAGTCCTCCGCCCATCTCGCGGCGAGGACCGTGCGCATCGCCGCCCCCCATGCGCCCGCGCCGTCTGCCGGCTTGACCTCCTCCGACATCTTTTCCGAGGTGCTCGAGGAGGTGGGCGGAGAGGTCCAGGCTCCGCCGACGCCGAGGCCCTTGCCCACGCCGATGTCTCCGGCCCCGCCGCGCCCCGTGCGGGACACCAAGGGCGACGTGGAGAAGCGTCTTGCCGACACGCTTTCCGGAATGCTTCCCAAGGGCCCTCCCGCGGCGGAGCGTGGAGCCGTACCCCCGCCCGCGGCGCCGCCGCGCTACTCGACCGATGAAGAAATCGACAAGATGCTCAAGGACACTCTTTCGGGGCTGCGGACGCCTCGCCATCCGCCGGCCGCGACGCACGGTCCCATCGCGCCCGCTTCTTCCGAGCGGGCCGCGCCGCCGGGTCCCGCCGCCGTCGCGCCCCCGAAACCCGCTCCCGCGCCGGCGTCGGTCTCCGCTTCGGGGCCGGACCGCTTCGGGCAGTACGAGATCCTCGAGCGGATCGCCGCCGGCGGTATGGCCGAGCTTTACAAGGCGCGCCGCAGCGGGGTGGAAGGGTTCCAGAAAATCGTCGCGATCAAGAAGATCCTTCCGCACCTGGCCGACAACGAAGAGTTCATCACGATGTTCGCCGACGAGGCCAAGCTCGCGGCGCAGCTGAACCACCCCAACATCGTGCACATCTTCGATCTCGGAAAGATCGAAGCGGGCGGCTACTTCATCGCCATGGAGTTCGTGGAGGGCCGTGAGCTGCAAGCCATTCTTCAGTCGGCGCGAGAGTTCGGCACGCCGCTGGCTGCGCCTCTGGCGGTTCACATCGCCTCGAAGGTGGCCTCGGCGCTTGATTACGCTCACCGGCGTCGGGACGCCGACGGGAGGGACTTGAACGTCGTGCACCGCGACGTTTCTCCCCCCAACATCCTCATCTCCTATGAGGGGGACATCAAGCTTTGCGACTTCGGAATCGCCAAGGCCGCCTCGAAGGCTTCCCAGACCCAGTCGGGAGCCTTGAAGGGGAAGGTTCAATACATGTCCCCCGAGCAGGCGTGGGGCTGGCCGATCGACAGCCGCAGCGACCTCTTTTCACTCGGCGCCGTGCTCTTCGAGATGCTGACCGAGCAAAAGCTCTTTCGGGGCGATACGGACCTCGGCGTGCTCGAGAAAGTCCGCGCCGCGCAAGTCGTCGCTCCCTCCACGGTCAACCCGGAAGTCCCGAAGAGTCTGGATGCGATCGTGCTGAAGGCTCTCGCCCGTGATGCGCAGGATCGGTACGCCAGCGCCGCCGACATGCTTCGCGACCTGGAGGCCGTCCTCTACGCGTACACGCCCGCCCCGGGCAGCGCGGATCTGGCCATCTATCTCCACCGGCTGCAGGCGGAGGAGACCGCGGCGCAGGAAGCGCGTGTGCGGGAGGCGGCCAACGCGGCCGTACGGGAGCCGGAGAAGAAACGCAAGTCCAAGGGCGCGCCGGTTGTGCGCCGCGCGGGTTCGGGACCCAAACTGGTCCCTCCGCAGGCGGCCGCGGCACCCGAAGCGCCGAAGGCAGGGGAGCCGGCGGTTGCGCGAGTCTTTGGGGCCGTGTCCTCGCGGGGGGCCGAGAGGAGCCGGGCTCCTCTCTACGGGTTGATCGGGGTGGCAGTCCTGGCGCTGGCGGGCGTCGCCTGGTGGGCGGTGACCGGCGGCAGCGTGCCTTTCCTCACACCCGTGGTCCGCGCCACACCCAGCCCTGTCCCGCTGACTCACACGGCGGTGGCCGTTGCCCCGACGCAAGTTGTGCCGACTCCCGGTCCGACACCGGCCGCCGCGGCGTTTGATTCGAAAGCCGTCGAGATCGAGGTCCAACGTCAGCTCGCGGCCAAAAAGAAGGAACTCCAGAAATCTCTCCGGGCCGAAGGGAAGGCCGCCAGGCGAGCGAAAGAGAGCGCTGCCGCCGAGCCAACCGCAGCGCCTGCGGTTGCCGGCGAGACCTCCCAGGCCGAGGCCGTCAAAACGACGCCGCCCGCCAGGGTTACTCCGACGGGATCTCCGAGCCCCGCGCCGGCTGCGGTCCCGACCGTCAACCAGGGGCCGGGCGAGGTCACGCGAGGCGAGCCGGCCGGGTCCGGTCCCGGTGTTGCCGAGCCCGAGCCGGTGACCGGGCACAACGGCGTGCCGGCCAGGATGTGATGAACAGTCGTCGTGGACGTGAAACCGTTCGGGGAGAGTTGAGGGTCGAGGGTGAAGCGTTCTGGAACACCAGGCAAGATTTCATTTGTGGCTCTAGGCTCTAGACTCTAGACTCTAGACCTAGGACTCGCAGGAGGTCAGCGGATCATGAGTGTCTCGGCGGAGCAGAAGAAGTTTTACGAGAACACGCTCACCGTCACCAAACGGGAGATCAACGAGCTCGAGGAGCAGATCCAGGCAGAGCTGGCAAAAGTGAAGGACCGCCTGTCCGAGCTCCAGAACGCCCAGAAAGCGGCGCGCCAGATGTACGACGCGGCATGCCTGCGCCTCGGCATCGCCAACGATCTCGAAGAGGCCGAGTCGCAGGGCTGAAGCGGTGGCGGCGGATGGGCGCGGCCGCGCTTTCCGCTGGAGGATCCCATGCGACCCCTCAACATCGGTTCCGCCGGCCCGGCGCCCTGACCCATGGCGGGAGGGGCATGGGGCTTGCGGCGATCTGCCGATCGCCCGCGCGTTCCAGCGGCCAGCGGCGCGGCTGAAACGTGAGGCAGCACGGGGCGCTGCGTTTGCTCGCGCTGGCGATCTGCGCCGGTGTCGGCGGCGGCCGGGCCATCGGGGTCGGAGCGGCCACACCGGCGGCGACGCTCCCGCATCGCGTGGTCACGCTCGCGCCGAACCTGACGGAGATCGTCTTTGCCATCGGGGCCGGCGAGAGCCTCGTCGGCGTTTCGGACTACTCCGACTTCCCGCCGCAGGCGCGCTCCCTGCCTCGGGTCGGTGGCCTCGACGTGAGCGTCGAGCGGGTCGCTTCGTTGCGTCCGGACCTCGTCCTCGCGACAGCCGAGGGCAACGCCCGTGGGCCGGTGACGGCGCTTTCCGCCGCCGGGGTCCCGGTGCTCGTGGTGCCCGCAGGATCGCTCGACGCGGTGCTCCAGGGGATCCGTCTGGTCGGCGAGCGGCTCGGCCGACGCAAAGACGCAGAGAACCTTGCAGAGCGACTCTCGCGCCGGCGCCAGGCCGTCCGGGAGAGCCTCTCCGGGCGCCATCGCCCGCGCGCCGTGCTGCTGGTCTGGCCTGATCCGCCGCAGGCAGCCGGCGGGCGGACCTTCTTGAACGATGTCCTGACGGAGGCGGGCGCGGAGAACCTGCTTGCCGGCCGCACAGGATGGCCTCTGGTCTCTCCCGAATGGCTGGCCACGGCGCCGATCGAAGTGCTGGTCGTACCCGACTCGGAGCAGACCCGGCCCGCTTACGGGCGGGCGTTTGCGGCGGGTCCTCTCTCGCGAGGGACGGTCGGCCGGGCCCGTGTCGTGCGTGTCGAGGAATCGGCTCTGACGCGGCCGGGCCCCCGCGTGTTCGACGCGCTCGAGCAGCTGGCCCGGGAGCTGCGCCGATGAGGGGCCGTGGGGCAAAAGCCTGGATGGCCGCGGCGCTTCTGCTTGGGCTCTCGATTTTGCTGGGCTTGACGGTGGGCGGGGTGCGGTTGTCCGTCGTCGATCTCTGGTCAGGGCGGGGCGAGGCCGGGGAGACGGCGCGTCTGGTTGCCTCTCTGCGGCTTCCGCGTGTGGCGCTCGCGGCTCTGGTGGGCGGGTGCCTCGCGCTTGCCGGCGCCGCTCTTCAGGCGCTCTTGAAGAATCCGCTGGCGGACCCCTTCCTGCTCGGCACGTCGGGTGGCGCCGCGACCGGAGCGGCCTTGGCGGCTCTCGCCGGCGCTTCGCCCTTGCTGTCTCCCGGCGCCGCCTTCGCGGGGGCCGCGGCCTCTTCGCTCGGTGTCGCCGCTCTGGCGCGGCGCGGGGGGCGGCTCGACCTGCAGAGGCTGATTCTGGCCGGACTGATTGCCAACGCCTTTTTTTCCGCTGTTCTGCTCGCCGTCTTCTCGGTGGCCTCCGGCGAGGCGGCCCGAACGATGCTCTTCTGGATGATGGGAAGCCTCTCGGATGCAAGCTCCGGCAAGACCCTCTCGCTTCTTCCCTACGCGATTGCGGGCTTTACGGCCCTTCTCTGGTCGGCTTCGCGGCTGAACCTGTTCGCGGTGGGAGAAGAGAATGCGGCGGCGCTGGGAGTCAATGTCGAGAGGTCCAAGCGTCTGGTCTTTCTGGCCGCTTCTCTCCTGACGGGCGCCGCCGTGGCCTTTGCGGGCGTGATCGGGTTCGTCGGTTTGCTCGTCCCGCACGCGGCGCGGGCGGCCGCCGGCAACGATCAGCGCATCCTGTTGCCCGTCTCGGCCCTTTCGGGTGCGGCGCTGCTGGTGGCCGCCGACGCCGTTGCGCGGTCCGCACTGGCGCCGGCGGAACTTCCGATCGGCGCCGTTACGGCGGCGATCGGGGCGCCGCTGTTCGCCTATCTGCTGCTGCGAAACCCGTGACGCCCCTTCTCGAAGCGCGCGGCCTTTCGGCCGCCTACGGCGCGACCCGAGCTCTTTGCGGCCTGGACGCCGCGGTCCGCGCCGGGCACGTCGTCGGCATCCTGGGGGAGAACGGATCCGGAAAGTCCACCCTCCTGAAGGTCATCGCGCGGATCGTAGCGGTCGGCAGCGGGGAGCTGCTTCTAGAGGGACGGCCGCTCGGACAGATGCCCCGGCGGCAGACCGCGCGCCGGATCGCGTACGTGCCTCAGAGCGTGGATCTGGTCTTTCCAATCCGGTGCCTCGACCTGGTGCTTCAGGGCCGGTCGCCGCACGGCAGAGGCTTCTCGGCCGATTCGCCGGAGGACCGGCGCTGCGCCCTGGAAGCGATGCGGGCTTGCGACGTCGAACGGCTGGCGGAGCGCGACGCGTCCGCGCTCTCGGGAGGCGAGAGGCGGCGCGTCTTTCTGGCCCGCGCTCTGGCGCAGGAAGCGGAGATCTGGCTGCTGGACGAGCCGACATCGGGTCTGGATCCGCGGCACCGGCTGGAGTTTCTGGAGACGCTCGTGCGCGTCCACCGCGAGCGCGGCACGACCGTGTTGCTCGCTACGCACGAGATCGACCTTGCCGCTGAGCTGGCGGATCGGGTTCTTCTGCTGCGAGAGGGGCGCGCGCTGGCCGAAGGACCGCCCGAGGAGGTGTTCTCGCCGGAGAACCTGCGGCGAACCTTCTCGGTCGAATCCCGCCTGGAGGTGGACTCAACCGGCCGCCGGCGCGTGATCCCGACCGCTCCGGCGCGTTCCTGACGGGGCGGAGCTTGCCAACCGTCTTTTCTTTCAAAGGCTTATGGCCCAGGCCCCGGAACCTGAGCCTCGGGCGCTCGATCCTCGGAACGGCGCGGGCCTGCTAGGATGGGCGGCTCTCAGCCATGTGGTTCAGGAAGATCCGCGAGCCCAAGGAGCCGCGCGAGGGGCGCCAGAGCAAGGTTCCCGAGGGGCTCTGGGTCAAATGCGAGAACTGCCGGCAGATCCTCTACAACAAGGAGCTCGCCCGAAATTTCAAGATCTGTACAAAGTGCGGCTACCACTTCCGGCTCTCCGCGCCCGAGAGGCTTCGGATGCTCTTTGACGACGGACAGTACGTCGAGCTCGAAGGGGACCTGCGCTCCACGGACCCGTTACGGTTTCGAGACACAAAGCGCTACCGCGACCGCCTGGAGCAGTACGAGGAAAGCGTCGGCACCTCCGAGGCGATCATCATCGGGTCGGGCACGATGGGCGGGATTCCCGTCATCGTCGGGGCGATGGAGTTCTTTTTCATGGGCGGCTCGATGGGTTCCGTCGTTGGCGAGAAAGTGACGCGCGCGGCCGAGCGGGCACTGCGCGAGCGGCGCCCCCTCCTCATCGTCTCCACTTCGGGCGGCGCCCGGATGCAGGAGGGAGTGCTTTCGCTGATGCAGATGGGGAAGATCTCGGCGGCGCTGGCGCGTCTTTCCGAGGCGGGGGTCCCGTACATCTCCATCATGACGGATCCCACCACGGGCGGCGTGACCGCCTCCTATGCGATGCTCGGGGACGTGAACGTCGCCGAGCCGAATGCCTTGATCGGTTTCGCGGGCCCGCGGGTCATCGAGCAGACGATCCGCCAGACCCTGCCCGAGGGATTTCAGCGCTCCGAGTTTCTCCTGGAGCACGGCCAGCTCGACTTCATCGTGGACCGCTCCGAGATGAAAGAGACGCTCGTGCGCTGTCTGCGGCTCCTGTGGGCGTGAAACGTGAAACGTGAAACGTAAAACGTAAGACGAAGCGCCGTTTGAGGGTCACGGTTTACGCTTTACGTTTGACGTTTTACGGCTCGCGGCTATGACCACCTTCCCGGCGCTCGAGCGCCTCGAGTCTCTTTCGCCCCGTGGCATGAAGCTGGGTCTGGCGGCGATCGGGTCGGTCTGCGAGCGGCTGGCCCATCCCGAGCGCCGCGTCCCCTCGGTGCTCGTGGCCGGCACCAACGGGAAGGGCTCGACCGCCGCCACCCTGGCCTCGATCGCCGCGGCCTCGGGGGTCCGTGCCGGCCTCTACACCTCGCCCCACTTGATCCATGTGACCGAGCGAATCCGCGTGGAGGGCGACGACATCACGGAGGAAGAACTGGATGTGGCCCTGGCGCGCGTCTTCGCGGCCGCCGATGCCGCGCCGCAGGTCCCGCTGACGTACTTCGAGGCGTTTACGGCGGCGGCCTTCGCCGTCTTTGCCGAGCGGCGCCTGGAGCTTTCCGTTCTCGAGGTCGGTCTGGGAGGACGCTTGGACGCGACCAACGTCGCGCCGGCCTGCCTTTCGGTCGTGACCTCGATCGGTCTCGACCACACGGAGGAGCTGGGATCGAGCCTGCCGGCGATTGCCCGCGAGAAGGCCGGCATCTTCCGGAGCGGCCGGCCGGCGCTCGGCCTGGCGGCAACGGCCGAAGCGGTGGAAGCCCTGCGAGAGTCGGCAGAGGCAACCGGGGCGATCTGGCACGACGCTGCCCGGGAGATTTCCGTTTCCGGCTGCGAAGTCGGTCTTGCGGGCACCCGGTTTACCCTTGAAACGCGGCAACGGCGCCTCCAGCTCTCGACGCCGCTTCCCGGCGAGCATCAGGCCTGGAACGCCGCGCTCGCCGTGCGCTCGGCGGAGTTGCTCGCGGAGCCTCGACTCTCTCTCGATGCCTCATCCCTGGCGCGAGGCGTGGCCGCGGTCCGGTGGCCGGGCCGCCTGGAGCGCTTCCAGGCGCGGGGCCGTACGGTCCTCCTGGACGGCTGCCACAACCCGGAGGGGGCGCAGGCGCTGGGCCGGTTCCTGGAGGAGGCGGGGCTCGAGGGCAAGTGCACGCTTCTCTTCGGAGCGATGGTGGACAAGGACGTCGAGGAAATCGCGAGGCTTCTCTTCCCGAAGGCCGGCAGTGTTCGCCTGGTGGCGGCTCCCTCGGCTCGGGCGGCCACACCCGCGGAGCTCCTCCGGCGCGTGAGTCCCGTGCGTCCGGACGCTCTGCCCGGAGGAGACCTGAAGAGCGAGCTCGGGAAGCTCCTCGCGCAAGAGAACGCCGCACCTATAATCGTGGCCGGATCTCTTTACCTTGTCGGCGAGGCGCGGGCGTTGCTTCTCGCCGGCAAGTTTGAGGAAGGCCTCTCGTGACGACGGCGACGGCGCAGTTCACCAAGCAATCCTTCGAACGCCTCGAGGAAGAGAGACTCGCGATCTTTGCCTCGAAGAGCGGCCGGGCCGAACGCCCGCGCGGTCCTCTGCGGCCCCTGGAAGGGGACAGCCGCACCGAGTACGCCCACGACCGGGACCGCATCATCCACTCGCGCGCCTTCCGGCGTTTGAAACACAAGACACAGGTCTTCATCCCGTATGAAGGGGACCATTTCCGGACACGGCTGACGCACACGATCGAGGTCTCTCAGATCGCGCGCAGCGCCGCCCGGGCGCTCTTGCTAAACGAAGACCTGACCGAAGCCATCGCGCTCGGCCACGACCTGGGGCACACTCCCTTCGGCCACTCGGGTGAGCGCGTGCTGGACCGTCTTCTGCGCGAGAGCCATCCGGAGGCGGGCGGCTTCAAGCACAACTACCAGTCCGTGCGCGTCGTGGACCGTTTGGAGAAGCGCTACGAGGAGCCGGGGTTAAACCTCACAAACGACGTTCGGGAGGGGATCCTCAAGCACACGATCTGGAAGCGCTCCTTTCCGTTTCCGCTCGACTTTCCGGATGGGCTGCGGTTCGGGTCGGGAGGCACACTTGAGGCGCAGCTCGTCAACTGGTCCGATGAGATCGCGCAGCAGACTCACGACCTCGAGGACGGGCTGCCGCTGGCCGAGGAGGAGGAGGCGATCGAGGCGCTCGAGATCTCGCGCCTGGTCCGTCAGCATCGGCCGCCCGGCCGAGATCGGGCCTCCCGCCGCGCCTCGCTCATCCGCGGCATGATCGGACTCCTCACGGCCGACCTCGTTGAGTCCTCACGCATGCGCATCGACGCGTGGCTTGAGAAGGAAGGCGTCTCGACGCCCGATGAGTTCTACGCGAGGCGGGACCGCCTGCCGGGCGATCTCGTCGGTTTCTCGGAACAGGGAAAGCGTTTCTACCGCGAGCTGAAGGACTTCGTCTACCGGCACATCATTCACTCCTTCCCGGTGTCGCGCAACGACGGCCATGCGCGCCGCGTGCTCGCGGGGATCTTTCGGGCGTACTGGGAAAACCCGCGCCTCCTGCCGGACTACGTCCTGCACGGCGTCCACGAGGAGACCGGCGTCCGGTTCCTGCGCGAGGTGCCCCTCAACGATGTCGATCGCGAGATTGCGGAGAACTACTACCCGCGCCCCGGGTTCGCTCGCTCGCTCGCGGACCACATCGCCGGCATGACCGATAGCTATTGCAACGACGAGTACAAGGAGCTCGTGGGGGGATAAAAACGATTTCGAATTGCGAATTGCGAATTGCGAATTTTGAATTTCGAATTTCAAACTGATAACTGATAGGCCACCTGACAGC
>JBOGJN010000226.1:0-1826 GCA_050745445.1 Thermoanaerobaculia bacterium | reverse complement strand
GCGTTCACGATGTCCTCGGTCTGGTCCCAGGGGTCGACGACCTCGCGCACCGCGAGCACGCGGACCGAGGCTTCGCTTCGGTCGTCGAGCGGCGGCATGGCTTCTCTCAGGACGAGCCGACTGTCGCTGTTCCCCCAGCCTCGATAGTCGAAGGTGAGGACGACGAAGCCCTCGGCGGCAAAGTAGGGAGCGTAAGCCGTGTTGAGGTGCGAGCGGAGCCCGGGTGGTGCCCCTGGCGTAGTTGAAGGTTAGGAGTGGCGGCTCCTTACGCCGGGTTCGATAGAATCCGGCGGAAGCAAACCAAAAAAGGAGCCACCACGATGAGAAAGTACCAAATCGTCAACCGAAACGACAGTCTTGCGCTGAAGGATTTCCTGGTGAAGGAGGGTCAGGTTCTCTTGCCGTTCGTGGAAAGCATCGAGCGGGCGGAGAAGGCCCTTGACGAAGTGATCGACGTCGCGGGTCGAGCGACGATCGAGGCGGTGCTGCAGCTGTCGGCGAGGAAGATCGCGGGCGAGAAGCATCCCGGCCGCGAAGGGTCGGAGATTCGCTGGCACGGAAAGCAGGGTGGAGTGGTGAGCCTGTCGGAGCGTCAGCTCCGAGTTCGCCGGCCGCGACTGAGAAAGAAGGGCGAAGGAAAAGGAGGAGAGGTTCCGATTCCGGCGTACGAGGCGATGCGGAGCTCGGAGCGGCTGAGCCAGCGGATGTGGGAGATCCTGATGCTGGGAGTTTCGACGCGGAAGTACCAGGAGGTGTTGCCGAAGATGGCGGAGACGGTGGGCGTGAGCAAGAGCGAAGTCAGCCGTCAATTCGTGGAGGGCAGCGCTGAGGTGCTGAAGCAGCTGATGGAACGCCGCCTCGACGAGTGGGACATCCTCATCGTGTACGTGGATGGGATCGTGTTCGGGGACTACCATGCCATCGCCGCAATCGGTGTGGACACAGAGGGTTCGAAGCACGTTCTCGGCCTGAGGGAAGGAGCAAGCGAGAACCAGGTGGTCACCAAGGCTCTGCTCGAGGACCTGGTGGAGCGGGGCCTGAAGCCCGGCAGGCGCCGCCTGTTTGTGATCGACGGCTCGAAGGCGCTCCGAGTCGCCATCGATGCCGTGTTCGGTTCCGAGAACCTGGTGCAACGCTGCCGAAAGCACAAGGAAAGGAATGTGCTGGGATACCTCCCCAAGGAGCTGAAGCTCCAGGTTCAGTCCACGCTGCGAGCCGCGTGGCAGCTTCCAGCTGAAAAAGGCAAAGCCCGCCTGGAGAAGCTGGCGAAGTGGTTCGAGCACGAGTACCCGTCCGCCGCGGAGAGCGTCCGCGAAGGTCTCGACGAGATGTTCACCATTAGCGAGCTCGGGCTCCCCTCGAGCCTGAGCCGTTGCCTCGGTACCACGAACATCATCGAGTCCTGCTTCAGTGGAGCGAGGGGCCGAACGCGACGCGTGACCAACTGGCACGATGGGTCCATGGTTCTTCGATGGGCCGCCTCGGCTCTTCTCGCGACCGAGAAGCACTTCCGCCGCATCCTCGGTTTCGAGTACCTCCCCATCTTAGAAGCCAAGCTCGCCGAGCCCGCTCAGGGAAAATCGATTGTTCGCGAGAGGAAGGTCAGCTAGAGTAGCCATGGAGCCGTCACCCACCTTCAACTGCCTCCGGGGCACCACCTATTACGCCAGCATCTTCGACAATTGGAAGCTGATGGTATTGTGGCACGCGCGACGCGGCAGACGCCAAGGCTGCGAGTCAAGTATCGATTGACGCCGCACGGCCGAACGCTCGGCCCGGTGTTCGACACACTGTGGACGTGGGGTGTCCGACACCTGGCTCGCGAC
>JBOGJN010000225.1:0-7234 GCA_050745445.1 Thermoanaerobaculia bacterium | reverse complement strand
CGAGGAAGCCACACCGCTTGCGAACATTGGGTGCCTCGAGAACTCCGTAGCCTTTGGCGCAGAGGTGCGCGATGCCGCGTTCGAGCTTCTGCGGGTCCACCGGTCCCGAGATCGCCGCCACGCCAATCGTGTCTCCCGGTTTCAATCGCGGTGGTTTCTGAAGCTCGATCATGTCATCGAGGATCTTAAGCTCTTAGCTATTAGCCCCTAGCTGTTAGCCGGACAGGCGCCTGTCTTGCTCCGGCTAATAGCCAATAGCTAACAGCTAAGAGCTGCCGCTTTTCGCGTCGCATCGGGCTCGGCCCCGGTTTTCAACTCTCTTGGCTGCCGGTCGCGAAGCGACCGCCGCAGCCAAAAGCCCCGAGCGGGCCGGTAAGCCGAATTCTGTCCCCGGCAAAGTTTGCGGGGGACCTTGCGGTCCCCCGGCCCCCCGGCCAGGGTCGCGATCATTCCTCTCGACCCGAGGTCGCCCTCGGGCTCAAGCAGCCGACCCGGAGACGTCCCGCGCAAGGCGGGGCGGGACGGGCGCCCACCGTCTCCCTATTTGGCCTTGCTCCGCATGGGGTTTGCCGTGCCCCCTCCGTTGCCGTCGGGGCGGTGCGCTCTTACCGCACCGTTTCACCCTTGCCGTCCGATTCCGAAGAGGAAGCGAAAGGCGGTCTGTTTTCTGTGGCACTTTCCTTCGCGTCACCGCGACCGGGGATTACCCGGCATGCTGCCCGTATGGAGTTCGGACTTTCCTCCCCGATTGCTCGGGGCGATTGCGTGGCCCGCTCGGAGCCAGGGCGATTGTACCAGTGATGGCGACTGGACCGTGGAGTCGAGAGTTCAGAGTCGAGAGTTGAGGGTTCAACGCTCCCGGTTTCCCTCGTCCTCGAAGTACCGGATCCACTCATCGACATCGACCTTTGCGGGTTCCGCGCCAGGCCGCTCACCCTTCGTTCCGAAGCTTTGCCAGAACTCCTGGGGCGCAAGCGTCCTGCCACCGGCCTCCCTGACCCTGCGGGCAAGCGCCCGGTCGGCCGTCACCACGAGAATCTCGCGTGAATTTCGCGCCCGCTCGACTCCAGCCACGATCGCATCGTCCGCGCTTGTCCCGACCTCACGGATTTCGAGATTCCCGAGCCAGCTCGCCTTGTCGATTGACCCGTCGAAGAACAGGACGGCGCGGGCGCGAGTCCGCCGGAGTCTGGCGGCAATCTCGCCCACGAGGGCTCGCCGGTCCTCCTCGGAGGGGCGGGAGATCCCGCGCGCGTGGCCGATCAGGTTGTTGCCGTCAAGAAAGTAGGGCATGAGGACAATTTGTGATTTGCGATTGGTGATTCGTGATCAGGGCGGGCAAGAGATTGATTCGCGTTGATCACAAATCACCAATCACCAATTCAACTCCGCCGTGGGTGCTGGATCCGAAAGAAGAGCACCGCGAGCGCGCGCCTGACCCGGGGGCCATGGGTGACGAGCACAACAGAGAGTCCCACGAGGAATATGACGGCGAACCAGGGTTGGAAAAAAACCAGCGTCCCGAGCACCAGAGCGATGACGTCCTCCGCCAGGGAAAGGGCGAACTGAGTGGAGCCTCGTGTGGCGGCCGTCGACGTCAACCGTGTCGTGGATTTCGAGAGGTGCGTTCCGAAGGTCACCACCGCCGCAGCCAGCGCGACCAGCACCCGAGTCAGGGGCGCCGGTTCGGGCACCGACGCCAACGCGAGCAGAGCGCCCACGAGCGGACGCAAAATCGTTTGCGCAAGCTCCCAGAAACGGTCAACGAGCGGAATCTTGTTCACCACGAATTCGACGACGAAGAGCACCAGCGCGAGCTGCAGAACGGGTCCACTGGCCAGAAAAGGAGTCACGGGCCCCGGGAAGTCCTGCGGCAGGAGACGGGCCAATCCGTTGAAGAGAATCAGGACCGCCCAGGCGTTCCATCCGGCGGCCGCGGCCAGGCCCAGACCGGTCAGAACGGAGGTCAAGGCCGGCGGAAGAGGCGCGAGAGCAGACCCGACTTGTCCTCCTCAGTCGGTTCCGTCCGGTTCGCGTCGAGCGGCACCTCGGCGGGTGAGGCGGGCGGCGGTGCGGGGCGGACGGGCTCTGCCGTCCCGCCACGCACGACGGCATCCAACAGCTCCTGGTTTTCTGGCGAGGGGTCCAGGTCCGCCAGCCGCCGGGCGAAGGGCTCTGCCTCGGCGTCGCGCCCGTGCAGGTGCAACGCGCGCGCCGCCTCCCGAATGTACTCTGTGCGTCTGACGTCGATCCGCGCGGCCTCCTTCAGGTTTGCAAGGCCCTGTTCCACCCATTTGGTGTTCTTCAACTCGACCTGACCCAGACGGTACCGGTACTCCGCGTTGTCCGGTACGAAACGCACGGCCTCGCGCAGCATCTCGACGGCCGGGAAGAAATCCTTCTCATCCACGAGTTGCCGGGCCCTCTTGTAGCTCTGCGCCGCGAGCTGTCGCTTCGCCTTCGGATCCGCGGACACTTCGACGACGGCGACCGGCGTGGGAGCCTCTTGCAACGTCGCGTCGTAGACGGCACGCTGCTCCGGATCGGACAGAACGTCGTTCGCACCTTTCAGGCGCTGGAAGACCGTTGTCAGCTCCTTCTCGAACTGCGCGAGATCTTCCCGATGACGCAGGTCGGGGTGGAAGAGGCGACTTCGCTCGAAATACGCCTGCGCGATCTCCTCGGGCGTGGCCGTGGGGCTGACGCCGAGCAACTCGTAGTGGTTGAGCCAGTCAATGCGTCGGTAGGTGTTCCGGACGAGCTCGGCGTGTCCGGGCGTGCGTTCCGTGGCCTCCGCGGGCACCTCGACGTTCAAGCCCTCGAGCCCCGCCGCCTGCGCGGTCGGCGCGCCCTCCTTTTTCCATTCGACGATCCCGCAGGAAAGCAGCGCGTAAAGCGTCTTGGCCGTGGCGCCGCGGGACCCTCCCCCGATCTTGAGCAGGGAGTCGATGTCCAGCGTCCCGTCGATGCGGGAAAGCAGATAGGCCTCCTGTGGCGTCAGGGGGAGGTACTGGTAGCGCGACATGGGATCGCTCGAGAGCATGGCCACACGGTGACCGTCGCCCAGGCGTTCGCGGAAGGTCTCGGTTTCCGGCAGACGCCGGATCCCCTCCACGACGATGAGCGCGGTCGAGAGGGTCAGCGCCACGTCGGGGTCGAGAACGCCCGTCGAGGGCTGGAACCTGTACTCCCCTTCGACCCACTCGAACGTGGAGAAGACGATCTCCTCCACCAACCGTCGCATCTCGGCGTCGAGGACCGCGCGAGAGACGAGCCCCTTCTCGACCAGGATCTTGCCCAGCCGCGCCCGGCCCTGCTTGGCCACGGTTTCCAGGGCCCAGGCAAGGTTCTCGTCCGTGATCCAGCCGCGCCGCTTCAGGAAAGCGCCGATCCTCTGTCCCTCCCGCGAGGATGTGGCTGTCCGCAGCTCCCCTTTTTCGAAGAAGAGGTGGCGCGTCTCGTCGCGGCGCACGAGCGTGAGCGTTCCCTTCAAGGTTTCCAGGAAGATGCGGCGGAGCACCTGCGGCAACGGGGTCTCCGCAAGCGAACCCTGAAATCCTGCGCGGGGAGCGTGCATGTCTTTCGTAGAGTGTGCGCTAGATTAGCAAAATTACCGGACCGCGACCACCACGGGCCGGTTCCTGCTCGTCACGAAAAAGGGGGGGATCTCGGCCTTTGCCCGTATCGCGGCGTCCCGGGTCGTGTACCGCCCCCAAAAAACCCGGAAGCAATCCCGGCCCCCGTGGGGCGCGAGGAGCAACCACATCGATCCCGCCGGGCGGTCGTGCTTCCAGGCCCCCACGAGGGAGGGGACCTCGCAGGCGAGCTCGAGCTGAATCGCGAAGCGGGTCCCGGGCTCGGATGCGAGCCGGTTTCGGTCGTGCTCGGCCCTCCTGACCCACTCTCGCCGCAGGGAATCGTTGCCGCCACCGCTGGCCGCTCGTCGTTGCCCGGCTGCCGCAGGCGTCGCCGTCGGGGCGGCCCGGGCAGACGGTCTGGCCCGGGTGGGCTGCGGGGTGGGTGCCAGAGTCGCGACCGCGGGAACCGTTGGCACCAGAGTTTCGACCGGTGAGGGCGGCGTCGTGGCGGCGATCGGCACAGGACGTCCGCTGGCCGCTTCCTGCCGCGGAATCGCACGGGAACGCACGAACAGGATTACGCCAGTCGCGGCTAACAGGATCGCGAGCAACCAGAGGAGAGGCGTTCGCCTGACGGGTCCCCCCGTTTGGTCAGACAGCTGTCTTTGCCCGGGCAGAGAAAAATCCGAATCGAAGGATGTTGCCGGTGTTTCTGCTTCCGGGGAAGTTTCCAGTAGTTCGACGGCTTCAGAATGCGGCGAAACCGGGAACACAGAGACATCGCCGGCGACTTCTTCCTCTTCGGCGAAAACGTCGCCGTCCCGTGCCTCGGTCGACCACGCCGGCTGTCGCCGGGTCGGCGGTGTCTCGGGTGCGACGGGCGGCGGCGTCTCCGCGGTTGCTTGCGCCGGGCGCACGAGGCCGAGCGTGGCCAGTGCCGCCAACAGCTTCAGGACCGCGAATGGGTCGGCAGGGCTCTTGCGCGAGATCTCGGCTGCGCTCGCCCGGCCGTCGATCAGCCGCACGACCGACTCCGCGTCTGCCGTGAGGCCGAACGTCGCGAACTCCTGCTCGAAGTCAGGCGCCCGCAGCAGAGGGGCGTCCGGCGAGCCGAGCTGGTGCTCAATCAGGTTGCGGTCCCGCGAGCGCAGGAAGAGCTCGAGCAGCAACCGGGGGATCGCGAGCGTGGCCTCGGTCCCGATCGGCCGAGAGCCCGTATCGAAGACATATCTGCCTTCGGGCCAGAGAAGCAGATCCGAGAAGACTTCGATGGCGCGGATCTTCTCCCCCCACCGCCACTCCCTCTTGGTCAGAATGCCTGCGGCCAGAGCCGCCAGAGCCGCGTCGCTTCCCTCCGGGACCGAGAGGCGTTCAACGGCCGCCGCTTCCAGCTTCCCCGCTCGAACCAGAACGGAGGCTGTCGCAAAGCGTGGCTCCGAGGAGAGAACCGCGCTCACCTCTCCGTTTGAAAGATCGAAGCCCGCGCTCGACCCACCCCGGGAGAACCGGACCGAACCGCTGGTCCTCCCGCGCCACAGCGCCACGAACGCGGCCAGCAGATCAACATCGCGGAGGTTTCCCGAGCCTTCGAGGGACGTCCTCATGCCGTGCGCGCCCTGCTCTGGTCGAGATAGGCCCGGACGGCGCGCGCGGTGGAGGCACCCACCGCCTTCTCCACGTCCTGCGGGTCAGCCGCCGCCAGACCCGTCAGCGAACCGAAGCGGGAGAGCAGCAGGCGCGCGCGCCTGGGGCCGACACCCGGGATGTCCGTCAGGCTCGTTTCGCGCATGCGCCGCGCGCGCCGGCCCCGGTGACGCGTGATCGCAAACCGGTGAGCCTCGTCCCGCAGACGCTGGATGAGCTTCAAGGCGGGGTCCTTGCGGGAGAGGCGGATCGGGAGAGGCCTGTCGGGCACCCAGATCTCCTCTTCCCGCTTGGCCAGGCCAACCACCGGAAGCGCAAGCCCCAGCCGGTCGAGGGCGCCGAGGGCTGCCTGGAGCTGTCCCCTTCCGCCGTCCACCAGTACGAGTTCTGGCATCTCTCCTTTTTCGTCGCGCACACGTCGGTAGCGGCGCTCGACCGCCTCTGCCATGCTGCGAAAGTCGTCGGGCGAAAGCAGACTTTGCGAGGCGATGCCAAAGAGCCGGTACTCCGACTTCTTCGGCTTGCCGTCTTCGAAGACGACGAGCGAAGCCACGCTGTCGGTGCCCTGCAAATGGGAGATATCAAAGGCCTCGAGCCGGCGGGGCGGCGCCGGCAAGTCAAGCACGCGCGCCAGGCGCTCCAGGGACAGCGCCCCCTCGCCTCCCGTCCTGCGGAAGCGGACGCTGTGCCGCTGTTGCGCGTTCCAGCTCGCCAGCTCGACGCGCTCGAAGGCGGCGCCGCGCCGCGGCACTCGCACGGCGACCCGTGCCTGCCGCCGCGACCGAAGGAACTCTTCGAGCAGTCCCGCGTTCGAGATCGCGACGGGCAGATGGATCTCGTCGGGAAGAAAGGGGTTGGCATCGTAGTACTGTGGCAAAAAGGCCTCCAAAAACGCCGCCGGATCCACCTCTTCCGACTTCTCGAAGAAGAACTCGCGGCGGTCCTGCACGGCGCCCCCCCGAACCACGAGCAGGCCGACAGAAACATCGCCTCCCGACTCGAAGAAGCCAATGACGTCCACGCTCTCCCCTTTCACCGACTGCACGACCTGACGCTCTGAGACATCTCGTACGGTCCGGAGGGCGTCGCGGTAGGCTGCGGCCATCTCGAAATTCTCGGCGGCCGACGCCTGGAGCATCTTTTTCTCCAGACGGGGCAGCAGCTCGCGGTTTCGACCCTGGAGGAACAGGACGACGTCGCGCACGGCTTCGTCGTACGCGGACTTGGTCGTCAGACCCGAGACGCAAGGCCCCAGGCAGGCATGCAGGTCGTAATAGAGGCAGGGACGCGGCAGTTTGCCATCGATTGCGATCGTGCAGGTTCGGATCATGAAATGGCGTGTGATCATCCGCATGATCCGCCGCGCCAGGCCTCCCCAGAAGGGTCCAAAATAAGAGTGCCCGTCCTGCTCCACGCGGCGGGTCATGAGGGCGCGGGGCCAGGGCTCCCCCGTGGTGACCTTGATGTAGGGATACGTCTTGTCATCCCGCAGGCAGACGTTGTATCGGGGTCTGTGCTTCTTGATCAGCGTGTTTTCAAGCAGCAGCGCCTCGAGCTCCGTGTTCGTGACGATCGTCTCCAGGTTCTGGTAGGAGGCAAGCAGGGCTTCGGTCTTGGCCGAGCCCGGACTCCGGGTGAAGTAGGAAGCGGCGCGCTTCTTGAGCGACAGCGCCTTGCCGACGTACAGAATCTTGCCTCGGGCCCCGCGAAACAAATAGACACCCGGGGAATCGGGCAGATTCTCGGGAGCACGCCGCAGTTCGGTCACGGGCAGAGTGTAACGCCTCGCGCTAGCTCTCAGCTATCAGCTATCAGCTCTCAGCCGCTCGTGGCTCTTTCGCGTGCCCAGCTGACCGCTGAGAGCTGAAAGCTGAGAGCTTTCTTGGATATGATCCCCGCTCGAGCCGTCATGAAGGAATGCCCGTACTGCTACGCGCCCGTGCAGCCTCTCGACACGGTCTGCCCCAAGTGTGGCCGACAGATCGAGAGGTGGCAGACGGGCTTCTACTCCC
>JBOGJN010000224.1:0-1756 GCA_050745445.1 Thermoanaerobaculia bacterium | reverse complement strand
CGCCCGGCAGCGTTTCGATCCGCGTCGATCCGCTATTTCTTCGTGTCTTCGCCGCCGGCCCAGGCGATGAAGAGCCACCGGCCCCCTTCTTTGATCAGGATATCCGTGTAGCGACCGGTCACCGTCTCGCGGTCCTTCTTGTAGTTTTCACGCCCGACCATATAGCGGTACTGCACGACGGCGACGTTGCCCGTGATCGTGGCCGAGATCGGGAAGAGCTCGTGTTCGAGGGTCGTGTTGGTTGTGTAACCGTAGCGCTGCCAGCGCTGCAGGGACACCTTGTTCTGCGGTCCGGGCTGAGCCACGTCCCAGTAGCTCAGATTGGCGTGCACCATCTTTTCGATCCAGCTCCCATCCTTCTCCGCTTCCATCTTCCACTGCTGGTCTTCGAATCGCCAGATCTCCTGCTGCTCTGGGCTCCAGGTCTGGGCCGAGGCTGCGTTTGCGAGGAGGGCCAGAGCGAGGGAAAGAAGAACCAAAGAGAAACGTCGAACGGACATCTCACGCCTCCTGCGTCCCCTGGGGAACGCCGCAAAGAGGGCGCCGAGAGGCGCCCTCGGATTTCAGGAGAGTATTTCACAGCCGTTCGCGGCCGCCGCAGAGCCGGGCCTCAAGCCATCGCTCCCGGTGCTTCTCCTCTCCAGTCCCCCGCGCCGCTGCGTTGTAGAGTTCTCCCGACCGTCATCCGATGACACTTTCAGCCGGGCGCCAGCCGCGAGCGTCACGGCTTCGATCCGATCAAAGGATTGCGGACGGGGAGATCGGGGAATCGGCTGAAATCCCGGTCAACGGTCCAGAGCTCCCGCACGCCGTGCTGCCGGCAGAGGGCGGCGACGCGGGCATCGTGGACTCGTCCGCCGGTCACCCGGCCGCTCGAGAGCAGTTTCCGAAGCTCGCTCCAGTGGCTGCTCGACTCCGCCAGGAGCACGAGCCCGGGAGCCTCGAGCCAGGCGTCCACCTGGTCGAGCGCCGCCGAGAGGGGGGTCGGCGGGTCGTAAATTCGCGGGTGCGTCACCATCGCGAGGAACTCGTGGATGCACGGCCACGGAATGGCCCATGGGCCGCGGCCCTCGGCCAGCCCTTCAACCGAGGAGTAGGCCGCGGCGTGCCACGGAGAGTCCTGGCGATGCGCGAAGACGAGGACGTTCGTGTCGACGGCGATCATTCGCCGCGCCCTTCGTAGGCAAGCTCGCGGATCTGTTCCCAGGTGGCGCCCGAAAGCTCCCGGCGCAGGCCCCGCCCTTTGAAGCTGACACGCCGGAGCCGAAAGCGGCCGGCCCGCCTGCGTTCCTGGATCTCCCGGCGTAGTCCCGCTTCGATTAAGGCGCGCACGGTGGTCCCCTCGCGCGCGGCCACCCTGCGAGCGTCATCCAGGATGCCGTTCGAGATCTCGACTGTCGTCTTCATATGGGTAACAATATCACAGTAACCATATATATGGCTACGCGACACGGCCGGGAGTCCGCCGTAATCACAAGTCACCAATCACAAATCCCAAATCCCTTCGGATGTTGTAGGAACCGAGGCGCATTGCGGCGGCGAGAGTCATTTCGGAAGCCGCGTCTGCCAGTCGGAAGGAGCGATGCCGATCTTCCGCACGAGCTCGACGAACCGCGGGTCGGAGTGAAGGGTGACGAAGACAGGATCGGTATGGACGAAGTACATCCACGGGTCGCGTTCTTCGAATCCTCGCTCGAGCGTCTGCAGTGCGCGGTCGTTGTCACCCAAGGCGGCGACGATTCTCGCGAGACCGTCC
>JBOGJN010000223.1:0-1390 GCA_050745445.1 Thermoanaerobaculia bacterium | reverse complement strand
TCACACACGGGGCTCTTCTTGCGGCGCGTGTTCTCCTCGGGAAGGAATCGAGCGCGGGCCTGAGGGCATGCGCGCAGCCGTCCTCATTCTCCTCCTGCTCTGGGGTGGTCTGCCGCTCTCTGGCAAGCAGACCGCTCCGCCGCCCACGGCGGCGACGAAGCCGCCCAAAGCGAAGACCGCCGGCCGGCCACCCCTCGACTTTTCGGGAGTGTGGGAGCTCGATCCGAAGATGAGCTCCGGCGGTTCCTGGAGGATGGAGGACGCCGTTCTCGCGGTCAAACAACGGGGCAACGCGATCTACATCGAGCCGATCGAGAGCAAGGCGCCCAAGCTTCTCGCGGAGGAGATCATCGCCGATGGGCGGCCCTACGAGAAGATGATGGGCCCGGCGGGCAAGGGTGTGGTGACCGCGCAGTGGGCAAAGGACGGCAAATCCCTTTTCATCGAGGTGACGGCCGGCCCTCCCGAGAATCCAAGGGCGGCCATTCAGCACAGCGTCTGGAAGCTTTCGGCGGACGGCAGTGTCTGGATCCGAGAGAGCGTCTCGGTCTCCAAGGGAACCGGCGGACGAACGCGTCTGGTCTTCCGCAAACGCGGGCGGGTTCGCAAGCCGACTCCCGCGCCCGGGTCCTAGTGCACAGAAATGCTTGGATCGCTGGTGGCTCTTCGAGCCGCCCTGGCGTCGGGCCGCCTCCCACGTCGGCACGCTCCGGCCGGGCCGCTTAAAGAGAGGGCCGGGCCGTCGCTGGTCGCTCGGTCGCAGCCCTGGCGAGGCCAGAGCCCTTGCTGGCCATGCTCTCTCGCTCATCGCCTCCTTTGGGAGGCGGACCCGCCGCCGGGGCTACCGGTGTGGCGGATGGACTGGGACCTGCGGCGCGCGGCCGGTGCCCTGAGGGGACCCTCGAAATTGCGTGGGTGTGCGTGAGAGGGAGTGACTCTTGCCTCGAAACGTTCTCGCACCGATTTCGCGAGCGGCGGAGAGGACCGTCTCGCAAGCGCCCGAGCGAGGCCGCCGCGTGGTCCCCTCAGGGCCCGCCGCGCGCCGCGGCTGCGTTACTTCGTTTCGCGAGCCTGTCTGGCCTCGCACCCGTCCGACTGCTCCGGGTGGCAGCGGCTTGCTAAACTCGCGTCGCGAAGATGAGAAAGCCATCTCCGGAGCCATGGCGCGTCAAGGTCGTGGAGCCCATCCGGCGGATCGGACGGGGGCAGCGCGAGGAGTGCCTGCGCCGCGCCGGCTACAACCTCTTTGGAATCGCCTCCGAAGACATCTATATCGACCTGCTCACCGACTCCGGCACCTCGGCGATGTCCGACGCGCAGTGGGCTGGTCTGATGCGGGGGACGAGTCGTACGCGGGTGGGCGCAACTGCGGCGAGACGGCGCGCGAGGT
>JBOGJN010000222.1:0-1643 GCA_050745445.1 Thermoanaerobaculia bacterium | reverse complement strand
AGAGTAAGCATCGAGTTATCAGTTGTCAGTTATCAGTTGCCGGTGGCTGCTCAGAGCCAAACCTGAGAGTTGAAAGCTCAGAACCGAGAACTGAGAACCGAGGACTGAAAACTGAGAACTGATAACCGAGAACGGACACCTACACCTTCTTCGCGGCTTCCCGCGCGACGGCCTCGAGCACGACCGTTCCGATGGCGAGCGCCCGTTCGTCGATATCGAAATGGGGGGAGTGGTGGGGCCGGTGAGCACCCTCGGGAGCCGAGCCGACGAAGAAGAAGCACCCCGGCACCCGCGCCAGATAGACCGACATGTCTTCGCCTCCCAGCGTGCGCGTGTCGGTCTCGACGTTCTCCTCCCCGAGAAGCCGCCGCGCCGTCTCGATGACGACCTCCGCCATCCGCGCGTCGTTCACGGTCGCGCGGTTGACGCGGCGGTACGAGAGCCGCGCGGTGACACCGCAGGCCGCGGCGGTGCCGGAGACAATCCGCTCGATCTTTTCCGGCAGCGCCCGCGCGACCGCCTCCGTAAAGGAGCGCGCCGTCCCGGTCAAGCGGACGAGTCTCGGGATGATGTTGAAGGCGGAGCCTCCCTGGATGCTTCCCACCGTCACGACCGCGGACTCCAGAGGCGAGATCTCCCGCGAGACGACCGACTGGAGCGCCTCGACGATGCGAGCCGCCGCGACGATCGTGTCGGAGGTCTCATGCGGGGCGGCCCCGTGACCTCCCGGGCCCTCGACGTCGATGGAGAATTCATCCACGGCGGCCAGAAGCGCCCCGCGGTTGACCCCGATCTTACCCGCCGGCAGCTGGTTCCAGAGATGGAGGCCGAAAGCCGCCGAGACCCCTTCCAGGACGCCGTCGGCGGCGCAGGCCTCGGCACCGCCCCCTCTCTCCTCCGCCGGCTGAAAGAGAAAGCGGAAGCGTCCGGCCGAGGGATCGCGGCAGAGACGCTCGGAGAGCGCCAGCGCGATCGCAACGTGCCCGTCGTGCCCGCAGGCGTGCATCTTTTCAGGGACCGTCGAGGCGTACGGCGCGCCGGTGGCCTCGGCAAGCGGCAGGGCGTCCATGTCGGCGCGCAAGAGAATCCGAGACCCGGGCGCGCCGCAGTCCGCCGTGACGCCCGTCTTACCCACACCCTCCCTCGGGGCAAGTCCGGCCCCTGCAAGCCGTGCCGCGACCACTTTCGCCGTCCGCCTCTCCTCGAAAGCCAGCTCGGGATGGCGGTGCAGGTCCCGACGCGTCTCAACGAGCCTGCCGAACTCCTCCGTGGGAAACTCCCCCAGGAGCTTCTCGAGTGGTGTGGGCGCGGCCGGCACGCGCGGGATTATAGAGAC
This sequence comes from Thermoanaerobaculia bacterium, assembly GCA_050745445.1. Lineage (GTDB taxonomy): Bacteria > Acidobacteriota > Thermoanaerobaculia > UBA5066 > Gp7-AA6 > JBOGJN01. The sequence goes on along the minus strand of JBOGJN010000222.1, from coordinate 307 downwards.
AGTCGCAGTTATATTTACTCCGTGACACCACTGGTCTCTCCCGAACTCGAGCGGTACATCCGCGAGCTCTTGCCCGGACGTGACCCGGTCATCGCGGAGATGGAGGCGCAAGCCGCGCGGCGCGACATACCGATCGTAGGTCCTGCCGTCGCGACACTCTTGCAGGTGTTGGCCGAGTCGGTCGGCGCAAGGAGAGTCTTCGAGCTGGGAAGAGCGATCGGCTACTCGACTGTCTTTTTCGCCCGCGCGGTAGGTCCGACCGGAAAGGTCTTTTACACGGACGGCAGCGCGGAGAACGCCCGGGAGG
>JBOGJN010000221.1:0-3453 GCA_050745445.1 Thermoanaerobaculia bacterium | reverse complement strand
TACGAGATCCCAGCGCCGCTCGGCGCGGGGGGGATGAGTCTTGGGATTTCGGATTTCGGAATTCGGATTTCGGATTTGAGATGACGTTGGCGGCTGGCACACGGCTCGGGCCATATGAGATCACCGGCGCCCTGGGCGCTGGAGGGATGGGAGAGGTCTACAAGGCGCGGGACACCAGGCTCGAGCGGACGGTGGCGATCAAGGTGCTGCCGTCGCACATGTCGTCTTCGCCCGACTCGCGCCAGCGGTTCGAGCGGGAAGCAAAGACGATTTCGCAGCTTTCCCACCCGCACATCTGCGCGCTACACGACGTGGGTCGCGAGGGCGAGACCGACTACCTGGTCATGGAGTACCTGGAAGGCGAGACACTTTCGGAGCGGCTCGTCAAGGGTCCGCTTCCTCTCGAGCAGACGCTGCGCTTCGGGATCGAGATCGCGGACGCGCTGGACAAGGCGCACCGGCAGGGGATCGTGCACCGGGACTTGAAGCCCGGCAACGTGATGCTCACGAAGTCGGGCGTGAAGCTCTTGGACTTCGGTCTGGCGAAGGCCATGGCGCCGGCACCCTCCCAAGGAAGCCTCACGGCTCTTCCGACCCAGCAGGGCCTCACACAGGAAGGCACCGTGCTCGGCACCTTCCAGTACATGGCCCCGGAGCAGTTGGAAGGCAAGGAAGCCGACGCCCGCACCGACATCTTCGCCTTCGGCGCCGTGTTCTATGAGATGGTGGCGGGCAGGAAGGCGTTCACGGGGGCGACACGGGCTTCGTTGATCACGGCGATCATGTCCGCGGACCCGGCTCCCCTCTCGACGATCCAGCCCATGTCGGCTCCGGCGCTCGACCGGGTCGTCAAGACCTGCCTGGCCAAGGACCCGGAGGGTCGCTGGCAGAGCGCGGCGGACCTGCGCAATGAGTTGAGTTGGATTGCTCAGGGAGCCTCCGAAGTCGCAGCGGCGGTCCACCCTCCCGCGAAAGCGCGCGAGAGACTAGCGTGGCTCATCGCGACCCTGGCCGCTGCGGGCCTCGTGCTGGATCTGTGGGTCTTGCGCCGGGCGCCCAGCGACATCCATCCTGTGCGGTTTCTCGTCTACCCGCCGGAAAAGTCGGTTCTCAACTCGGTTGGACGGGATGCCGGGCCGGTCGTGATCTCGCCGGACGGCCGGCGGCTGGCGTTCGTCGCCACCACATCCGACGGGAGGAAACGTCTCTTCGTGCGCCCGCTCGAGTCGCTCTCGGCGCAGGCTCTCGACGCAACGGACGGCGCGTCGTTTCCCTTTTGGTCTGCGGACAGCCGCTTCATCGCTTTTTTTGCCGAAGGGAAGCTAAAGAAGGTCGAAGCGAGCGGCGGCGCCGTCCAGAGCCTCTGCGACGCGCCGCTCGGCCGCGGGGGGACCTGGAACCGGGGCGGAGACATCGTCTTTGCGCCCGGCCCCTACGATCCTCTCTTTCGCGTCTCCTCCGGCGGCGGCGCTGCGACGCCCATCACGGCGATCGACGAGAAGACGCACGAGCTGAGCCACCGCTTCCCCCAGTTTCTGCCCGACGGAAGGCACTTTCTCTACCTGGGCTTCAGTACGACTGTCAGTCTGTCCGAGCCGAACCGTTCGGTCTACGTGGGCTCCCTCGACTCCCTCGAGCCGAAGTTCCTCTTCCGGACGAACTCGCGGGCCGGATACGCTGCGTCGGGCTATCTGCTCTTCGTTCGTGAGGGCAACCTTCTCGCGATGCCATTCGACGTCCGGGGCCTCAGGGTCAGCGGAGAGCCGGCACCGATCGCCGCGCCGGTCGAGTCGGACCTGAACCTGGCGAGCGCCCTCTTCTCGACCTCTGAGAACGGCGCACTCGTCTATCAGGCTGCCGGAGTTCCAGTGCTCTCTCAGCTCTTCTGGTTCGATCGAGAGGGGCGGAAGGTCGGCGCGGACGTCCCGCTCCGAGACTGCGAGGACCCGAGACTGTCGCCGGACGGCAGGCGGGTCGCCGTGAATTGTACCGGTCGGCAGAGCGGCGACAACCCGATCTCCTTGTACGACTTCGACCGGAACGCGGCGAGCCGGTTCACGTTTTCCCACTCCTACGAGCATTACCCGAGCTGGTCGCCCGACGGGAGCCGGATCGTCTTCGACTCGAACCGGAACGGGCCGGCTGACATCTTCGTGAAGGCCCTGAGCGGCGCCGGTGGCGAACAGCTGCTCCTTCACTCCAAGGAGGCCAAGGCGCCGACCGACTGGTCTCCTGACGGCAAGCTCATCGTTTTTCAGCGTCTGGATCCGAAGACGAAGTGGGATCTGTGGGCCCTGCCGGCCTCCGGCGGCGGCAAGCCGACGCCCGTCGTCCAAACGGCGTTCAACGAAATGGCGGGCCAGCTCTCGCCCGACGGGCGCTGGCTCGCATACGCGTCCGACGAATCGGGGCACTGGGAAGTCTACGTGACCACCTTCCCGGGTCCCGGCGGAAAATGGCAGATCTCCACCGGCGGTGGCGCGCAGCCGCGCTGGCGGCGAGACGGGAAGGAGATCTTCTACCTCGCTTCGGACCGCAAGCTGATGGCAGCGGACATCAAGGCGGAAGGCAGTTTCGCGGCCGGTGTGCCGAGGCCGCTCTTCGAAACACAGGCCCGCTACCTCGGCAACATCGCCTACGACGTGTCGGCCGACGGCCAGCGCTTCCTCATCAATACAGTGATCGTCCAGGAGGCTTCGCCGCCGCTGACCGTCGTTCTCAACTGGACGGAGGGGCTGAAACAGTAGATGCCTCTCCAAGTAAGCTCCCGCCTCGGCCCCTACGAGATCGCACCGATTGGTGCAGGCGGGATGGGTCTGAGGATTTCGAATTTCGGATTTCGGAATTCGGATTTGGAAATGCGATGACGCTGTCGGCTGGGACCCGTCTCGGTCCCTACGAGATCCTCGGTGCGTTGGGTGCCGGTGGGATGGGAGAGGTCTACAAGGCGCGGGACACGCGGCTTGGTCGCGCCGTCGCCATCAAGGTGCTGCCCGAGCGGCTGGCCGAGGATCCCGACGCCCTCTCGCGCTTCGAGCGGGAAGCCAAAGCGGTGGCCGCGCTGTCCCACCCGAACATCCTTGCCCTTCACGATTTCGGCCGGGAGGGCCGCGTCGCCTTCGCCGTGATGGAACTTCTCGAAGGAGAGACTCTTCGCGAAGCGCTCGCATCGGGGGCGCTCCCGCCGCGTCGGGCGGCCGAGTACGGGGCGCAGATCGCGCTCGGCCTCGCGGCTGCGCACGAGAAGGGGATCGTCCATAGGGACCTGAAGCCCGACAACGTCTTCGTGACGCACGACGAGCGCGTCAAGATCCTCGACTTCGGGCTCGCGAAACCGGGCGCCGCATCTCCGGACGTGGCCGCCGAGACGCAGTCCCCGACGGTGTCGGGCTACACGGAGCCCGGCAAGGTCATGGGGACGGTCGGGTACATGTCTCCGGAACAGGTCCGGGG
>JBOGJN010000220.1:0-6243 GCA_050745445.1 Thermoanaerobaculia bacterium | reverse complement strand
CGTCCGCAGGGGCTCGCTTAACGGGCCCCGATGCGAAGACCGAAGCTCCCGCCCACCAGCAGGAGCGTCAAGAGAATCATGACGACCGTGGTCACCCACGCCACGGCATTAAAGAACCGGCCGTTGACCGCATCTCCCATGAGGGACTTGCGGTTGACGAGCAGCAGCATGAAGACGAGCACGAAGGGGAGAGCGATGCCGTTGGCGACCTGGGAAAGGAACATGACCTGGATGAGCGGAAACTCCGGCAGCAAGACGACCGCGGCTCCCATCACGATCATCGCGGTGTAGATCCCGTAGAAGGCCTTGGCCTCCCCGTACTTCTTGTCCACCCCGGCCTCCCACCCGAACGCCTCGCAGACGTAATAGACGGTCGAGAGCGGCAGGATCGCCGCCGAGAAAAGCGAGGCGTTCAAGAGCCCGAAGGCGAAGAGGGCGCTCGCGTGGCGGCCGGCCAGAGGTTCGAGGGACCGTGCGGCATCGGCCGCGTCGGTGATGGAGACTCCGTGCCTGTAAAGCGTGTGGGCGCAGGCCACGATGATGAAGAAGGCCACGATGTCGGTCACCAGGCACCCCACGATGACGTCCCATCGCGTCATCCAGTAACGCTCCTTCTGGATTCCCTTCTCCACCACACTCGACTGCAAGTAAAACTGCATCCACGGGGCAATCGTCGTCCCCACCAGGGCGATGAGCATCCCGACGTAACCGGAACTAAACTCGATCCGCGAGGGGAGAAGCGTGTCGCGCAGGACCTCCCTCCAGGGCGGGTGCGCGAGGAAGGCCGAGATCGGATAGACGAAGTAGAAGAGACAGGCGACCAGGAAGATCCGCTCGACAGTACGGTACGTTCCGCGCACGACGAACAACCAGATCGCGAGCGCCGCGAGCGGGACCGACACGAGCTTCGAGATGCCGAAGAGCTCCAGGCTCGCCGCGACCCCGGCAAACTCCGAGACCGTGTTGCCGTAGTTGGCGACCAGGAGCGTGATCATGAGATAGAAGGTGGTCTTGACGCCGAAGGTCTCGCGGATGAGGTCGGCCAGACCCTTGCCCGTGACCGCCCCCATCCGCGCGGCCATCTCCTGAACCACGATCAAGGCGAGCGTGATCGGGATGAGCGTCCACAAGAGGCGCGTGCCGTACTGGGCTCCCGCGAGGGAATAGGTTGTGATCCCGCCCGCGTCGTTGTCCACGTTGGCTGTGATGATTCCCGGGCCGATGACCGCGAGAAAGAGCAGGACCTGCCGCCAGCGCACCGCGCGACGCCGCGGAAGACTCCCCGTCAGAGCCGCAGCTTCTTTTTCCATGCGAGCGGAAAGACCTCGGTCAGGATGTCGTCCACGGTAATCATCCCGAGCAGGACCCCTTCGGCATCGACGACCGGAACGGCTGCCAGGTTGTACTTCTCGATCACCTCGGCCACTTCCGATGCCGCATCCTCCGGATGGACGCAGATCGTCCAGGGCGCCATGACGTCCCGGAGCAGGTCGGTGTCCTTGCCCAGGAAGAGCCGCCGCATATTGATCAGGCCCATCAGCCGCCGCCGCTCGTCCACGACGTAAAACTGGTAGAGGAACTCGACCTCACGCGCCGCTTCCCGTAGCCGCGCGAAGGCCTCCGCGACGGTGATCGAGGCGGGGAAGGCGATCATCTCGGTCGTCATCAAGCCTCCGGCCGTGTCCTCCTCGTGGCGCATGAGCGTCTTCACGGCCCGCGCGTCGTCGGGCCGCATCCGCGCGAGAAGGTTCTGCGCCTCTTCCTCGGGCAGCTCGGCCAGGGCGTCGGCCGCGGCATCGGGAGGCATCGTCTCGAGCAGGTCGGCGGACTTCTCTGGATCGCTCTGCCGCGTGAGAAACTCCTCCTGGACCCTGGGGTCCACTTCCGAGAGGACCCGGGCGGCCGTTGAGACCTCGAGAGCCTCGAAGATCGGCCGCCGTGTGGCGGCGGGCAGCTCTTCCAAAATCTCCGCGAGGTCGGCCGGGTGCAGCTGCGCGATGGTTTTTTGCGACAGCACGAGCCGAAGCCCCGCCGGATCCGCGACCGTCGGGACGACATACTTCCAGCCGATCAGCTGCTCGGAGGTCAGGTATCGCGCGCGGTCAGAAACCGCCCGAATGGCCGCGTCCACACCCTTCTCCCAGCGCAGCCGGCGCACGAGGCCACGCAGGCCCACGTCGATGTGCGCGAGGATCAGCTCCCCCTCCCGCACGAGAAGGAGGGAGAGATCGTTGACGCGCTCGACTTTCGCGCCGGAGACGTCCACGACCTGTTTATCCAAAAGCGCCTCGCGCAGGAGGATGTGGGTCTGGTCCTCGCGGCGGCCCGGGCGAAGCTCCGAGAGCCTTGCCGTCAGAGGAATTGGGTTCGCGGTCCAGGAGCCCACCTGGCGTCCCGCGGCGATCAGGTGCAGATCCGACTGCCCGGGCGGCAGGATAAAGACCTGCTGGATCAAGGGATAGGGCTCTCCCAGACGGATCGAGAGGTCGGCCAGGCGGCCGATCCGCCGCCCCTCGGAGTCCACGATCTCGCGCCACAGCAGGTCCGAGAAATAGAGAAAGGTCCCGCCCTGCGCCCGCCGATCGACCGAAGCAGCCTGCTCGGAAGCCATTGGCGTGAGTTTTGGCGATTCCGCCGCGATGTTCAACTTATTTTCGATTGGTAGCGAAAAATCTCGGAGCAGACAAAGAGGCCGGAACCGTTGCTGGAGGCAGACCCTCCCTCGAGCGGACTGTGCAGGCCGGGCGGCTAGCTCTGGCCGGGGCGGTTGCCGCGGCGGCCGGCCCGGCGGCGGTGATGATGAAGGGGCGGAAGACGGAGTTCACCCTTGACCTCGACGCCGAACGGAACGACGCTGATCGATCCGTCGATCTCGAGGATGGCGACGCGGCACTCCTTCTCGCTCGAGAAGCCATGTTCGCGGATCGCGGCCTCCAGCTCCGCCCGTCGGATTCCTTCCCGCGCCAGATGATTCTCCAAAATCTTGCCGTTTCGAACGAGCAGTGTGGGCTCCCCCTCGAGAAACGCCCCGAGCCTCTCGTCGCGGATCACCAGGCGCGTCAGCAGGAGGTTGACGAAGATCAGCGTTACCCCCGCCACCAGCCCTCCCGCAAGCGAGGTGTCGGGTCCGACCATGGCGTTTTGCACCGCGTTGGAGACGAGCAGGACCAGGACGCAGTCCACGATCGAGAGCTGCGCGACGTGGCGTTTGCCAGCGATCCGAAGCGCCGCCAGGATCGCCAGATAGACCAGGCTGCTGCGTAGAACCGTGTTCACGAGCACGGACGCGTGGACGCCTCCGAAATCGAACATTCGCTCCTCCCTGTGCGGGCCATCCTATTCCCACGCCCGGGTCTCGAGAGCCAGACGCTAGAATTCCGCAAGCGATGAGCGGGCAGGACGCTTGAGGGCACTGATTCTGGAGGACGACTCGCGGCTGCGGTCGCTGGTCGTCCGGACCTTAACGCGGGCAGGCCTGGCCTGCGACGAGGCCTCTGGCCTCGAACAAGCCGAGGAGTTACTCGATCTCCACGGCTACGACCTTCTGGTGCTCGACCGGCGACTGCCCGACGGGGACGGACTGGAGATCTGCCGCCGCGCCCGAAAGAAGGGCTTTACAAACTCGATCCTGATGTTGACCGCGCGCGACGATCCCGAGTCCACGGTCGAAGGGCTCTCCGACGGGGCGGACGACTATCTGGGCAAGCCCTTCGACCTGACGGTCTTGACGGCCCGCGCGCGGGCGCTCTTGCGCCGCAACGAGCGGCGAACCGAGGCAGCCCTGGTCTCGGGCAATCTGCGTCTGGATCCTGCAAGACGCACCGCCACACGCGACGAAAAGGGGCTTGAGTTGACCGCCCGGGAGTTCGCGATCCTGGAGATCCTGATGCGCCGGCCGGGCGGGGTCATCTCCCGCGAGGAGGTCCTGGAACAGGCCTGGGGCGAACGGGAAGAGCCGATGTCCAACACGATCGACGTTCTGATCGGCCGGCTGCGGCGTAAGATCGATTCCCCCGGAGGTCTCTCGCGGATCGAAACGGTTCGCGGTATGGGCTACCGGCTGCGATGAGACACCTGCGGCTTGAGAAGGCTCGCACGCGGCTGGCGCTCTCGGGGGCTCTGCTCTGCGCCCTCTTCCTGATCCTGCTCGCCCTGACGACCCGAACGCTCATCCGGAGCATGACGTTCGCCGACATCGACGAGGAGCTTGACACGCTGGCCGTGGCTTTGGGCTCGAGCTTCGAGCTCGAGGGCCTCGAAGAGGCGCGGCGCGACACGTTGAGGGCCGGGCTCGAGGCGAACGCCTTCGAGTTCAAGCTCGCGAACCACTCGGCGATTCTGTTCAAAGGGGACACTCCGGTCGCCCTCTCGGGCAACCTGCTGCGCACGAGGCTCCCGGGGGGAATCGAGCCCTACCGCGACCGCCCCGAAGTCCCCTACACGGACTTCGAGCCCTACAGCGGCCAGCACCGTGCCTGCCGCTTCCTGGTCACTCGGCTCGCTGGAAACGCGAAGGGCGCGACCCTCGTTCTCTTCCGATGGATCGGCCCGAGCCTGCACGCCCTCGCGCGTCTGGACCGGGCCTTGAGCGGGATCGTGCTCATCGGGTTCCTCGGCACGGCGGGGATCCTGGCCTTCGCGGTCACGCGCGCGATCCGGCCCGTCGAAGAGGTCACGCATCTGGCCGAAGCAGTAGAGGCCACGGATCTCTCCAAGCGCGTCCGCGTTTCAACCGGAGGTGAGGAGTTTCGCAGGCTCGCCGCGGTCATCAACTCTCTGCTGGAGCGCTTGGAGCAAGCCTTCCGCGCCCAAAAGAGGCTCATCGCCGACGCGGCGCACGAGTTGAAGACGCCCACGGCTGTGCTGGTCGGAGAGGCGCAGGAGGCCATGAGGCCGGAGGCTTCCGCAGAGGAGCGTCGCCAGTCGCTCGAAACGATCGAGCGCGTGTCACGCGGTCTGGCGCGTGAGGTGGACGGCCTGCTGCTTCTGGCGCGCGGCGACGGAGCGCTTCCCGGTCCCAGGGTGCTCACGGATCTGGCCGAGATCGCGCAAGAGGCCACGGAGATGACCGAGCCGCTCGGCGCCCCGCGCGGCGTACGCTGCGTCATCGTCCGCAATGGTCAGGCGCAACTCTACGGGGACCGGGCGGGGCTGCTGCGTCTGGCGTCCAACCTCGTCTCCAACGCGGTCCTCTATACGCAGGCGCGCACGACTGTCGAGGTCGAGGTCGGCTTCGGGCAAGGCGAGGTGTTTCTGGAGGTTCGGGACCGCGGGCCGGGGGTTGACCCGCACGAGCGAACCCGAATCTTCGAGCGGTTCGTCCGGCTCGATTCCGCCCGCGCGCGCAATCCGGAGGGGTCGGGGCTGGGTCTCGCGATCGTCGAGCAGGTCGTTCGAGCGCACCACGGGCGGATCGAGATCCGCGAGCGCCCCGGCGGCGGCGCGCTCTTCCGCGCCGTTTTCCCCGCCGCGGGAGAGTCCCCGGGCGGCAGTCCCGAAGCCTAGGACGAGCGAGTTCTGGGAGTCGCGGCTGCAGCAGGCTCCGCGGGGGACGCCGGGGTCTGCTGCGGGAGCGGCACGGCGATCTTCACCGACGTCGCGATGTTCTTCTTGTCCTTGACCAGGTAGCGCAGCGTCAGCTTCTCGCCGACTTTGAGCGTGCCGCCCGTGACTTTCGTCGCATCCGTCCAGACGAGGCTCGTGTCCTTCCCGGCGGAATCTCGGATAACGAAGGTCCTGGCCGCGTAATCCAGGCTCGAAACGGTACCGGACAAGGCGATCCCATGAGTCTTCACATGGCTGGGGCTTGCGCCGGAGAGGCTGACCAGGAGTGCCCCGGCTACCAGGCATGCCGTCCCGATTTTCCTCATTGAGCCCTCTCCTTCCCGCGCAGCGACATTACGGCGGCCGAGGTGAACGAAAGGTGAACGAAAGAGACACGAGCGGCGGCGTCCGGAGGGCTCATGGAAAGAGGCGTGCCGGCGCATGCCCGCGATCATAGACTGACGGCATGAAAAAACTTCTTTGCGTTACGGCCGCTCTGTCCCTTGGCTTGCTCGCCCTGGCGCCCGCAGGAACGCAAGCTCCCGACGAGCTGATTCTCGAAGGAGGCCGCATCGTGGACGGCACAGGCGCTCCGTGGTTCCTCGCCGACGTCGCCGTGCGGGATGGCCGCATCGTCGCCGTTGGTTCTCTCGCCGGCCGACCCGCGAAGCGCCGAATCGACGCGCGGGGGCTCATCGT
>JBOGJN010000219.1:0-1908 GCA_050745445.1 Thermoanaerobaculia bacterium | reverse complement strand
TCTACAAGGCGAAGGACACGCGGCTGGACCGCGAGGTGGCCGTCAAGGTCCTGCCGGCGCACCTGTCCTCCTCGGAAGAGATGCGCCAGCGCTTCGAGCGGGAGGCCAGGGCGATCTCGCAGCTCTCGCACCCGCACATCTGCGCGCTTTACGACGTGGGCTCGCACGAGGGCACCGAGTACCTGGTGATGGAGCTGCTCGAAGGCGAGACGCTGGCGGCGCGCATCGTGAAGGGGCCGCTGCCGATCGAGCAGCTGCTGCGGTACGGCATCGAGATGGCCGACGCGCTGGACAAGGCGCACCGGCAGGGGATCGTGCATCGGGACCTGAAGCCCGGCAACGTGATGCTGACGAAGTCGGGGGTGAAGCTGCTCGACTTCGGTCTCGCCAAGGCTCTCCCCTCTCCCCCCGGGAGAGGGCAGGGTGAGGGGCTGACTTCGCTGCCCACGATGGCGGGCGGGCAGGCTCTCACGCAGGAGGGCACGATCCTCGGTACGTTCCAGTACATGGCGCCCGAGCAGCTCGAAGGCAAAGACGCGGATGCGCGCACCGACATCTTCGCCTTCGGCGCAACGCTCTACGAGATGGCGACGGGGAAGAAGGCGTTCTCGGGAACGAGCCAGGCGTCCTTGATCTCAGCGATCATGAAGGAAGATCCGTCGCCGATTTCCGCCGTCGAGCCGGCGTCGCCGGCCGCGCTCGATCGGGTCGTCAAGACCTGTCTCGCGAAGGATCCTGAGGAGCGCTGGCAAAACGCGGCGGACATCAAGCGGGAGCTGAAGTGGGTCGCAGAGGGATCACAGGCGGGAGTCTCGGGGCCTAGCGCGACCCGCCGCAAGAATCGTGCGCGGCTCTCTTGGGGACTGACAGCCGTTGCGGTGCTTCTGGCGGCGGCGGCCATCGTTCGGTACGACCGGCGGAGCGCGGGGTTCACCCGCCCGATGCGCTCTTCCATCGATCTGCCGGAGAAGTCCGCATTGCGTGCCGCCGCTCTTTCGCCCGACGGCAGCAGGCTTGTCTTCGTCGCCAGGGATTCTTCCGGCAAGAATCTCCTCTGGATCCGGCCCCTGGATTCGCTCGCCGTGCAACCGCTTCCGGGCACCGAGAATCCCTCCTTCCCATTCTGGTCGCCCGACAGCCGCTTCATCGGCTTCTTCGCCGATGGGAAGCTCAAGAAAATCAACGCCTCCGGCGGGCCTCCCCAGACGCTTTTCGACGCGCCGGTCAACCGCGGTGGGACCTGGAATCGCGAGGGGGTGATCCTTTTTACGCCCGTCGCCGAGGGCCCGCTCTACCGCGTATCCGCTTCCGGCGGTCTCCCGACGCCTGTGACGCGGTTGGACCCTTCGCGAGGTGAGACATCTCACCGGTGGCCGTTCTTCTTGCCGGACGGACAGCACTTCCTTTATCTCGTGGCAAGTTTCGGCGGGCCAAAGGAAAAGACCGGCATTTACGTCGGGTCGCTCGATTCGAAAGAGGAAAAGCTGCTTGTGCGCGCCAACTCGAGTGTGGCCTACGCGCCCTCCTTCGCCAAGGCTTCGGAGGGGTATCTGCTCTTCTTCCGCGAACGGAATCTGCTGGCACAACCCTTCGACGCGAAGGGCCTCCGGATCACGGGCGATCCTTTCCCTGTCGCCGAGGAAATCCAGTACTTTCCGCAAGTCTACAGCGCCCTGTTCTCTGTGTCCGAGAACGGGGTGCTCCTCTATCAGGCTCGGTCCGCCTCAGGCGGCTCGCAGCTTGTCTGGTTCGATCGAAACGGCAAGCAGATCGGTTCCCTCGGCGCACCGGGCGACCAGGCCAATCCGCGTATTTCCCCTGACGGGAAGAGAGTCGCCCTGGACATCATCGATCCTCAGACGCGAAATATGGACATCTGGATCTACGAATCCTCCGGTGGCATTGCCA
>JBOGJN010000218.1:0-4993 GCA_050745445.1 Thermoanaerobaculia bacterium | reverse complement strand
CGGCCTAATCGTCGCTGCCGCGAATCAGGAAGCCCAACAGAAAGCCGACGCCAAGCGAGATCGCCAGGGAAGTGCCCGGATTGTCACGGACATAGCGCCGCAGATCCTCCCAGACGTAACCGTAGTCCTTCTCCAGCCGCTTCGCAGCCGTCTTGACGTTCTTGCGGACATCCTCCCCGATGTCGTCGAACTGCTCGCGAGCTCGCGTATAGGAGTCGCCCAGAACCTCCTTGGTCTTGTCGATCTTCTCCTCCACGAAATCGCGGGCGCGATCGAACGGAGTGTCTTTCGCCACCTTTCACCTCCGATCCTGAAAGCCCGATCATATACCCTTAAATGGATTTGTGATTTGTGAATGGTGATTTGAAGACGCCCGGGCAGACATCGAAACCACCGCTGCTCCTCAAGCGGTTGCTCGAGGCCACTCGGGGCGCCTGGGAGGTCGCCGCGGCGACGGTCCGGGGCTTCCGCGCGGACCGGGGGATCGATCTGGCTGCGTCCCTGGCCTTCGCAACGCTGCTCACGGCGGTGCCGCTGCTCGCCACCTTTTCGCGCTTCCTCGCGACCCTCTTTCAGGAAAACGTCACTGAGATTCTGGACGTCGTCAACGCGATCCTCCCCTACCACACAGCCCGAGTGACCGAGAACCTGCGCGACTTTATCGCCGAATCCACGGCCATCTCGGGCATCGGTCTCGCCATCTTCATCCTCGCCTCGATTCGTTTGATCTTCATCGTCGAAGGAGTTTTCAACGCGGTCTGGGGCGCTCCGCGGCGGCGCGCCCGCCTCTCCCGGGTCCTGATGTACGGGCTCGTGCTCCTGGCGCTCGCCCTGCTTCTCGGTGCGCTCGGCCTGGGGTTGCGAGTGCTCAAGGGTTCCGCCACGGGTCACGCGATCTTGACATCTCCCGCGGCGATTTCCGTGTTTCCCTTCGCAATCGAGTTCGGGACGTTGACGCTTCTCTATCACTACCTGCCCAACGCGCTCGTGCGCGGATCTCCGGCGGCGCTGGCGGGGGGGGTTGTCGCCGCCGCCCTGGAGCTCTTGCGCTTCCTCTTCCATCTCTATGTTCGGGCGCTGTCCCAGATGAACCTGATCACGGGTTCCCTCGCGTTGGTCTTGTTCACTCTGGTCTCGATCTACCTGGCCTGGGTTCTCATTCTGATGGGCGTCGAGTTGACCTGCGTCCTGCAAGGCGGAGGCCAGAGGCCTGCCGGACGGAGCGCGGGGCTCGCCGAAAAGGCGATCCGGATGCTCGTCCGGCTCGCCGCCGGAAGAGCCGGCCGGATTGAAGACCTTTACACCGAGCAGGAAGCCTCCTCGGTCGAGGCCGAGCAGCTTCTCGAGCAACTGCGGGCCGGTGGACTCATCGAGGGCGACCGCACGGAGGGGTTCATCCTGGCGCGTCCCGCGCACCGAATCACCGTCGCGGACGTCGTCAACGCGATTTCCCCGGATCTCTTCACGGTCGCGCACGAAGCGGAGGACCGTGTTGCGCTCGTCCTGGAGCCGATCTTTCACAGGCTCCACGCGGCTCGGCGCTCGCTTCTTTCGGCCACGATTGCGGACCTGTGGGAGAGGTAGCCCGTCTTCCCTGTCATCCGGAGCGAAGCGAAGGGGCTCTTGGCCGCGGCGTTCGCTGCGCGAACGGCGGCCAAGAGAGTTAAAGACGAGAGTTGAATTCTGGGAGATGGCCGAGTCGGGACGTTCCCCGCTCCCTTCGGTTGGTCGCGAAGCGACCGCCAGGAATGTCTCTTCGTCGCTCCGCTCCTCAGAATGACAGGGCGGTCTCCCTCAACGCCCGCCGGGAGCGCTCCACCTCCCGCGCGTAATCGTCCATCGCGGCACTCTCCTGCGCCTTCGACCACCGAAGTTCGCGACCGAGGAGCGCCGCCGCCCGCTCGACGGCTTCCAGTCCCTGCCGCGGGGCCTGCCAGAAGAGATGCGTGCGGCGGATCAAGACGTCGGTCAGAGTCCGGGCATCCTCCCTTCGCGACGCGAAGACGACCTCCGCGTCAATGTCGGGAAGCCCCGGAGAGAGCGGCCGGCCGAGCTCGCGATCCTCTGCGGTCAAGGCGACAATCTCCGAGGCCCTGGACCCGTAGCGTCGGGCCAGATGGTGGGCGGTCTCTTCTCTCAGACTGCGATTGATCGAGGTTGCGAGGCCAGCGAAGAACGGCAGGAATTCTTTCATCGGCATGTCCGGCGCGCCCGGAAACCGGCGCGAAGAGGTCGCGCTGGCCGGGACAGCGCGCCCCTGCCGGCGAAGCAGCCGCGCGGCCCGGTCAATCGCCTTCGCACCCATGCGGCGGTGCGTCGTCAGCTTGCCTCCCGTGACGCTCACGAGCCCCGAGGCAGACACCGTCAGGGCCTCCTCGCGGCTAGTTTCCTCCAGGCTCTTGCCCGGCTCGCGGACCAGAGGGCGCAGGCCCGCAAACGTCGAGAGGACGTCCGTTTCGGACAGACGGGCCGAAGGAAACGTCCGGCTCGCTGCGTCCAGCAGGTACCGCACGTCCTGTACGTCGGCGGACACCTCGTCCGGAGAGCCCGCGTAATCGGTATCGGTCGTGCCGAGCAGAGTCACCGGACCATAGGGAATGCCAAAGAGCAAACGACCGTCTTCCATCGGAAAGGCCACGATGCTCTGAAGCGGCAGGCGGCTCGCCGGGAACGTCAGATGCACGCCGCGGGAGAGCCGCAGCTGCGGCGGCGCCTCTCGGGCATCGAGACGCAGCACCTGGTCTCCCCAGGCTCCGGTGGCGTTGATGACAACGCTCGCAGCCACCGAGAGGAGCCTGCCGCTCTCCCGGTCGCGGGCTCGAACACCGCGAATCTTTCCCGAAGCGTCTTTCTCCAGCGCCGCGACCTCCACGCGCGAAACGGCGACCGCGGAGAGAAGGACCGCATCGAGCACGTTTTCGAGCGTCAAGCGCGCGTCGTCCGTTCGAGCATCGGAATAGACGGCCCCGGAGAGGAGCTCGGGGCTCTCCAGAAGCCGCTCCCGCCGCAGGAGTTCCTCTTTGGAAAGCCTCCGGTGCCAGGAGGGCGAGCGGCCGAGAGCGAGCAGGTCGTAGGCGGTGAGGCCCAATTCCCGGAGCCATGGCGCAATTCCGCGGGCTCGGTAGCTCGGAAAGAGAAAGTCCAGCGGCTCGACGAGGTGAGGCGCCAACCGGATCAGACGCGCACGCTCCGAGAGAGACTCGAAGACGAGGCGCACGTCCGCCGTCTCCAGATACCGCAGCCCCCCGTGAATCAACTTCGAGGAGCGCCAGGACGTCCCCGAGGCCCAGTCCTCGCGCTCGAGAAGCGCGACCGAGAGGCCCCGCGCGGCGGCGTCGCGAGCGGCGGCGGCGCCCGTGATTCCGCCGCCGATGATGAGCACGTCGAACTGCCGGCTCTCGAGCGCGGTCAGGCGCTCCGCGCGGGTCGGGAATCCGGGCTCTCGCGTCACGCCGCCTTCGGACGCAGCACCTTCAGGAGAGGCGGCGCGAGAAACGTCGTGGCGAAGACCGCGAGCACGACAGCCACGAAGACCTCCTTGGGCAGCGCGCCCGTGGCTCTGCCGATCGAAGCGAAGATCAGACCGACCTCGCCGCGGGGCACCATGCCGGCGCCGATGAAGGCGCGCCGCACACCACCCCAGGCACAGAAGCCGGCAGCGAATTTGCCGAGAAAGCCCACGAGCGTCAGTCCTAGCGCCAGCAAGAGCGCGGACCGGTTCGCCGAAACCAGAGGGTTCAAAAGCGCAACGTCCACCTGGGCGCCTACGGAAACGAAGAAAAGGGGGGCAAAGATGTCCACGACTGGCCGCAGGGCCTGGTCGATGTCGTGGCGGCGGTTGGTGCGGGCGAGCACGAGGCCCGTGGCGAAGGCACCCACGATCTCGGCCGACCCAGCCTTCCGGGCTGCAACGGCCAAGAGCAGCGCGAAGGCGACTGAGGCGGCCACCAGCACGCCGCGCACGTTTGCCCGGCCAACGATGCCGATCAGTCTGCGGCCGAGCGGGATTCCGGCGGCGAGCGCGACCAGCAGGAAGCCGACCGCGAGACCCGTCGAGCGAACGACCGTCATCGGCTCGACGCTCCCTCCCTCCGCGATCTGACTGACGACGGCTAGGACCACGAGTCCCAGGACATCGTCGGCGACCGCGGCACCGAGCACGATCTGCCCTTCGCGGGTCTTCAAGACGTTTAGTTCCGACAGGACCCGCGCCGTGATGCCGATCGAGGTCGCCGTAAGCGCCGCCCCGACGAAGACTGCCGTCAAAGCCGCGTGGCCGAGCGCGCGGGTCAAGAGGAATCCTCCGAGAAACGGCAGCGCCATCCCGGCCACGGCCACCGCGATGGCGGGAGCGCCCACAGCGGCGAGCTCCTCCAAGTCCGTCTCGAGGCCCACCTCGAAGAGAAGAAGGATCACGCCGATCTCGGCGACCAGAAAAATCCCGGCCGAGAGCGGCACGAGCCCGAGCATGGAAGGGCCCAGCACGACGCCCGCGACGAGCTCTCCCAGGACCGCAGGCTGGCCGAGCCGCCCCGCGAGCTCGCCCAGGAGTTTCGCGGCGAGCAGCGCGCAGCCGAAGGCGAGCAGAAAGGAGACAAGGTCGATGCTGTGCTCCACGGCGCGATCGTACCGTTTCCGGGCAGAGTCTTCCGCTCTCTGTCACGTGTCGGCCCGTGCTAATCTGCGCGTCTCGTGGGGCTGTAGCTCAGTTTGGGAGAGCGCCTGAATCGCACTCAGGAGGTCGACGGTTCGAACCCGTTCAGCTCCACCAAGTTAGACGCCTAGCTCGATTCACGGTACAGCGAACGGTCATGGTGCGATGCCCCGGTTTGGATGGGACATCGTTTGACCGTTCCTCGGTTACGATGGAAGACGAATGCTGGCCGATGAGGGAATACCGAAGGATCAGGTCCTGCTCGGCAGCTGCTTGGACCTTCTGAAGCAGCTGCCGGGTGGCTGCGTCGATCTCGTCGTCTCGTCGCCGCCCTACAAC